>DASQCG010000367.1:0-11045 GCA_035634825.1 Thermomicrobiales bacterium
CTTGATTGATGTCCCACTTCTGGCGCCGGGTTTGCCTGCACCCTCCTCCTGGATGGTCGGCGCGGGTCTGGGCGGTCGTAATTGGGCGCGACGAGACGACATCCATTGTCTGATCCGGCCTGAGCAACCCGCCGTCGCTACCGTACTCTGAGCGAAGGGTGCTCCTCGTGGGGCCGATTGAGCTGTGATCGCAAGTCCGGCCCTGCCCTGCTTCCGGATCGGGCCGACCATCTCGGCGTATGGTTCTCTTGCGGAGAGGTACCGGCCGGCGCAGGTCGTGCTGTGCGGAATCAAGCACACCAGCCGGTAGAACGCTGTAAGTTGAACGCTGCTTTGGCCCTCTCCCTCTTCTCGGGAGCGCTGTGCGATGAATACCGTACTCGTCTGCGTTCGCGGTTTCCGGATCAATGCCGTGCTGGACGGTCTGCGGAAGCGGCTGCATCCATCGATGCACTGGATCGTGCTGCACGTGGTCGATTCGGGTCCGGCCGACGAGCTGGATCGCGCCCCGGGACATCTCCCCGGCCGTGGCGACCGGCGACCTCATGGTCATGACCGTCTGGCCGAGACATCGCATGACCTGCATCTCGAGGTGCGCGCGGAGGTCGAGGAGTGGCTCGCGTCCCACGGCCGTCGGGCGGAGATCGTGATGGCCGAGGGGCGCCCAGAACAGGAGATCCTGCGCATCGCCCACGACCGACAAGTGGCGCTGATCGCGATCGGGGACCTCACGCCTCCGGGACCGCTTCGCCTGCCACCGGTCGCCCAGTTCGTCGTCGATCATGCCTCGTGCGATGTGCTGCTTGTCCGGTAACGTGATCGCAGATGCACAACGGGATAATCCGGGCGGATCCGGTGCTATGCTGCGCCAATGTCGAGCATCGTTGAAGCCGAAGCCCGGGAAGAAGACGCCCTCATCGACGCCGCCCGGTCCGGCTCGAGTCCCGGCCGCTTTGCCGTCTTCGCCAACCGCAATTTCACAATCTTCTGGCTGAGCCTGATTGTTACGAACACCGGCACGTGGATGGCGGGCGTCGCCGAGGGCTGGTTGATTACCGATCTCGAGCCGGAGCGCAAATCGTTCTATCTCGGGCTGATTGCGATCGCGTTTGCGATCCCGATGTTGGTTCTGCCGCCGTTCGGCGGAATCGTGGCGGATCGCCTTCCGAAGGTCACCGCGCTGCGCCTGACCCAGGTCGGATTCATGGTCGTCAATTCGACGGTCGCATTTCTGGCATTGAGTGGCCGGGTGACTGTCCATGTCTTGATCGCGGCCTCGTTCCTGGGTGCGGTCGTGCTGGCGTTCGATTCGCCGATCCGCCACTCGATGGTGCCCGACCTGGTGCCGCGCTCGCAGTTGACGAGCGCGGTCTCGATCAATGCCGTGGCCTTCAGTGGCGCCGGATTGGTCGGACCGGCGATCGGCGGCCTGCTGATCCCGCTGGTGACCCCGGGCGGCGTATTCCTGATCAACGCCATCTCGTCAATTTCGGTGATCGTCGCGCTCCAGCTCATGAAGGACTTGCCGGAGACGAGCCGCACCCGGGTTGCTCAAGAGCGGGAAGACCCGCGGACGGCGCTCAAGCGGGCGTTCCAGCACATGCGCACCTCGCCACTGCTTTGGGGTCTTTTCCTGATGGCGCTCGTTGCCGGTTTCTTCGGCCGGTCGTACACGCCGATGCTGCCGGTGATGTCCCGCGACGTCTACGGGGTCGGCGCCGCTGCGAACGGCATCCTGATCTCCGCCGGTGGGCTCGGCGCAATGATCGGCGGACTGGGGCTGACCGCCTTCTCGGCCGATCTGTCGCGCCGGGGGCGGTTGGCGGCGATGATGGTGATCGGACAGGGTATGCTCTTGCTGATTCTGGCTATCAGCGACAGTTACCTGGTTGGACTCGCGACATTGGCAATCGCCGGGGCCTTCGGCGCGGCGGCTGTCGCCCTGATCACGACGCTCGTTCAGGAGCACGTGCCGGTGCAGTTCCGCGGCCGGGTGATGGGCTTCTTCCTGCTGACGATGATCAGTTTCCCGTCTGCCGGGTCCTTCCTGATGGGCCTGATCGCCGATCGAACGACAATTCAGTGGGGGTTGGCGGCCTACGCGTTGATCGTCATGGCCGGAGTCGCGTACGTGGTTTCCCGCAACCCGGTGATCGCTGCCACGCCATGAGTGATCGACCGTGGGAGCAGCCGTTTGCCTGGTGGGGTCCACCCTGGGCGCCGCCAAATCCCCTCAGCCTTGCCAATCTGGTGGCTCAGGGAGTGCTGAATGCCGACAAGGCTGAATGGCTCGCAGACCATGTCCGGCACGGCGGCTCGGTGGTCGTTGCGGCGCTCAGATCCGGGACCGGCAAGTCGACGCTGGCGCACGCGCTCATCGCGGAAGTCGATCCTGAGCGGAGCCGCGTCTATGTCCGCGGAAGCCATGAGCCGTTCGATTGGCTCGCCTCCAGTGATCCGAACCGGACGACGATTCTTGTCAATGAGATAAGTGATCACTTGCCCGTCTACTGCTGGGGCGGTTGCGCGAAGCGGGTGCTCGCGCTTGCGGCGAATGGCTACCAGGTGATCGCAACGCTCCATGCTGATTCGCCTGCATCCCTACTGGCGCTACTGCAATCGCCAGAAATCGGCGCCAGCGAGGCGGACATTGTCGCGCTCGACATTGTCGTATTCCTCGACATCACTGCATCCGGCGAGCGAAGTGTCTCCGGTATCATGCACTTCTCAACTGACCCTGACTCCGGGCGCACGGTCATGCGACAGGTCGGGCCCTGATCCGCGTGACCTGCCTGTGTGGTCAGGTAGTGCAACCAAGGGTCGACGTCATGCGTACCAGAGGGGTAGGATGCAAATCGCTATTCAAATGTTGATTGCGCCCACTGCCGCGCGCCTTCCGTAGAGATTGACCCATCCACATCTGACAATACCCAGGGAGCTGCCATGGCCAGCACGACATCTTCCACCGCCGATCGAGCGGCAACGCTTGGTGAACTCCGCGCATCCGGCTATACCCCGAAGTCGATACGCGAGGAGATGCGCGAAAACCTGATCGCCAAAATGCGGTCGGGCGCCGGTCTGTTTCCCGGAATCCACGGGTACGAGACGACCGTCGTGCCCGCAATCGAGAACGCGATCCTCTCCGGTCACGACATCATCTTCCTCGGCGAGCGCGGTCAGGCCAAGACCCGCATGGCGCGCAGCCTGACCAATCTGCTCGACGAGTACATCCCGATCGTGGCCGGCTCCGAGATCAGCGACGACCCGTTCAACCCGGTTTCGCGGTACGCGCGCGACTTGGTCGACGAGCACGGGGATGCGACGCCCGTCGAATGGGTCCACCGTGATCAGCGGTACGGCGAGAAGCTGGCGACGCCGGACACGACAATTGCCGACCTGATCGGGGAGGTCGACCCGATCAAGGTCGCTGAGGGTCGCTATCTGACCGACGAGCTGACCATCTCGTACGGGCTGATCCCGCGCACCAACCGCGGCATCTTCAACCTGAATGAGTTGCCGGACCTGGCCGAACGGATCCAGGTCGGACTGCTCAACATCATGGAAGAGCGCGACGTCCAGATTCGCGGCTACAAGATCCGCCTGCCGCTCGATGTCTACGTCGTCGCGTCGGCCAACCCGGAGGACTACACGAACCGGGGCAGGATCATCACGCCGCTCAAGGACCGGTACGGCTCGCAGATCCGCACGCACTACCCGGAGACCGTCGAGCTCGAAGTCGAGATCATGGAGCAGGAGCGGCATCAATACGACACGGAGGGAATCGGCGTCACCGTCCCGAACTTCATGAAGGACGTTGTTGCTGAGCTGACCCACCAGGCCCGCCATTCGCACGACGTCTCACAACGTTCAGGCGTCTCGGTTCGCATGTCTGTCGCCAATTACGAGAACCTCGTCTCGAACTCGATACGCCGCGCGATCCGATTGGGCGAGAAGCAGGCCGCTCCACGCGTCAGTGATCTCGGGGCGCTCTACTCATCCACGCATGGCAAGATCGAACTCGAGACACTCGGTGAAGTCAGCGAGACGGCCGTGTTCGACCGGATGACCAACAGCGCCGTGCTCGCTGTCTTCAATCGCACCTTTTCAATCCGCGAGTTCGACCGGCTGGTTCAGGCGTTCGAGAACGGCCTGGCCGTCGAGACATCGGATCTGATGCCGTCGATGGACTACGTGCTTCAACTCAGCCACCTGGACGGGATGAACGACATCGTCGATACGCTCGGCGTCAGTGGTAATCCGGCCGGTGTGGCCTCGGCCGTCGAGTTCATCCTCGAGGGATTGCATCTCAATCGTCGCCTGAACAAGGCCACGGGGGACGGCCCGGCGCGCTACAGCCGCTAGGCATCCTGCCCGGAAGGAGGGCGAGATGAGCGCCCATCGCCATCGATATTCGCGCTGGGATGGCACCCAGCAGATCAATTCCGTCTCGGCGGACGACATCATGCGGTCGATCGCCGACGAGCTCGTCAATGACGGCGATCTGATGCGCGCGCTCCGCCAGCTCTTCCGCGAAGGCATCGAGATGGCGGACGGCGAGCGTCTCCCCGGATGGTGGGAGATGATGCAGCGGGTGCGGCAGCAGCGCCAGGAACAGCTCAACCGCTACGACCTCGGCTCGATCTTCGAAGACATCCGCAATCGCCTTCAGGACATCGTCGAGACCGAGCGCGAGGGGATCGACGATCGCGTCGAGGAGGCAGAGCAGCGACTTGCCGACGCCGAGAAGAACGCGCCGTCTCCGGAACAGGGCCCACAACGCGCGTCCGGGCAGGATTCAGAGCCAGGTGAGGCCGGCGAATCCAGTGGTTCCGGCGAAGGCGAGATGGACCTCGACCAGGAACGCACACTGACCGACATGCTGCGGCAGATGGCTGCCAAGAAGCAAGCGCAGCTCGATGCCCTGCCATCGGATCCGGCCGGGGCGATCAAGGAGCTCCAGCAGTACGACTTCATGAGTCCCGCTGCCCGCCAGAAGTTCCAGGACCTGCTCGACATGCTTCAGCAGCAGGTCATGAACCAGACGTTCCAGGGCATGCGGCAGGCCCTCGGCGATATGACGCCCGAGGACATCGCCCAGATGCGCCAGATGATGTCCGAGCTCAACGACATGATCGAGGCGAATAACCGGGGCGAGCCCACGAACTTCGAGGAGTTCATGCATCGCTGGGGCCACTTCTTCGGCCCGGGCGTGAATTCGCTCGACGAGCTGATCGAGCGAATGCGTCAGCAGATGGCGGCGATGAACCAGCTCATGGAGAGCATGCCGGGCGAGCAGCGCTCCCAACTCGAGGAGATGATGCGGAGCCTGGCCCAGGATCCGGGCTTGCAGGAGCAAATGGCCCGGCTGGCTGAGAACATTGGCCAGATGATGCCGCAACAAGGTGGCGAGCGCCGACCTTACCAGTTCAGCGGCGACGAGTCGATTACGCTCAGTGAGGCGGTCCGACTCATGGACCGGCTCAACGACTACGACGAGCTCGAGCGCGATCTCAAGGACGTGCGCGACTGGCAAGACTTCGCCAAGCTTGATGATGAGAAGATCCGCGATCTGCTCGGTGAGGAGTCGCATGAGCAGATGCAGCAGCTCTCTCAGATTGCCCAGATGCTCGAGGATGCCGGGTACATCCGGAAGAATCGAAAGGGCTACGAGCTGACCCCGCAGGGTGTCCGCAAGATCGGCGAGAAGGCGCTGAACGATATCTTCCAGGAGCTCGCCAAGGACAAAGTCGGCCAGCACGAGCTGCAACATGGCGGCGGACCGGGCGAGCGGATCGACGTCACCAAGCCATACGAGTTCGGAGATCCGTTCTTGCTGGATCTCCCGCAGACGGTCATGAACGCGGTCCAGCGAGGCGGAGCGGGATCACCCGTGCGGCTGAGGGCCGATGACTTCGAGATCTACAAGACTGAGTACATCACGCGGTCCGCCACGGTCCTGATGATCGATCTGAGCCGCTCGATGTTCTACAACCAGTATTTCCCGGCGGCGAAGCGGATTGCACTGGCCCTGGACTCTTTGATCCGCTCCAAGTACCCGCGGGACTCTCTCAAGATCATCGGATTCTCATACGTGGCCACGCCGCTGAAGCCGGCCGATCTCCCCGGTCTGACCTGGAACGAGTACGAGGTCGGGACAAACATGCAGCATGGCTTCCGCATGGCACAGGAGCTCCTGTCCCGGGAACATGCGAGCAACAAGCAGATCATCATCATTACCGACGGTGAGCCGACCGCGCACGTTGAGTCGAATGGCGAGATCTTCTTCTCCTGGCCGCCGACGCCGCAGACGTGGGATGCCACCCTGCGCGAGGTGCTCCGCTGCACACGGGACGGGATCCGCATCAACACCTTCATGCTGGAGCGGTCTACGTACCTGATGAAGTTCGTCAACGATCTCTCGAAAATCAACGGCGGCCGAGTCTTCTTCGCCAGCCCGGACCATCTCGGCGAGTATGTGCTCGTTGACTATGTCCGGAACAAGCGCAAGTGGATTCAGTGAGCGCCTGATCCTTTTTACCCCAATCCTCCGCTTTTCGAGTCGCGCGCGGCGGTGTAAAGTGCCTGTTAGCACTGTTAATAATCTCGGGCGATCCCGGCGCCCGGGAATTTGCGCAGGAACTGACCAGGGAGGCCCGCAGGCATGGTCAGCGTGCTCAATCAAGGCCGCACACATTTCGATCGCCACGAGTGGAGCGCGGCGCACGCGCAATTTGCGTTGGCCGACCACGAGACGGCGCTTGACACGGCGGACGTCGAACGGATGGCGACCGCGGCATATCTGATCGGCCTCGACACCGAGAGCGCCACGGCCTGGTCCCGGGCATATCACGAGCATCTCGCCAACAGGGACTGGGCTCTTGCCGGGCGCTGCGCCTTCTGGATGGGCTTTGGCCTCATGATGCGCGGCGAGTACGCGCAAGCCGGCGGCTGGCTCGCCCGAGCGCGCCGCCAGCTGGACCAATCCGATGTCGACCGCCCAGAGCAGGGGTTGATCCTCATCCCGCTCGCCCTCCAGCAATTCGAGGAAGGCGAGGTGCCGGCCGCATTTGCCACCTTTACGGAGATCGGCGTCATTGGCAAGCGATGGGGTAGCGCGGACCTGATGGCAGTGAGTCATCTCGGTTGTGGCCATGCCCTGATCCGGTTCGGCAGGATGGCGGATGGGGTGGCGTTGCTGGACGAGGCAATGGTCTACGTCACGGCTGGGGAGGTAACCCCGGTTCTAGTTGGGTTGATCTATTGCGGCATGATCGAAGTCTGCCACGAGATTTACGATTTGCGGCGTGCCAGGCAATGGACCGATGCGCTGAGCCGATGGTGCGAATCGCAGCCCGACCTCGTCCCGTATCGCGGCGAATGCCTGGTCCATCGGGCCGAGATCATGCAGATCCATGGGGCGTGGCCGGACGCGATGGCGCAGGTGGTGGAGGCGTGTGAGCGGTTGTCCGATCCGCCCGGTCAGCCCGCGATCGGTTATGCCTTTTACCAGCGGGCCGAAATGCTTCGGCTGCAGGGCGATTTCAGCGGGGCCGACGAGGCCTATCGCCGGGCCAGCGAGTGGGGACGAACCGTCCAACCCGGACTTTCGCTATTGAGACTTGCGCAAGGTCATGGGGACGCGGCGGAGTCGGCAATGCGCCGGGAGGCACTCGAGATTCAGGACCACTCTCGCCGCTGCCGGCTGCTGCCGGCCTATGTTGAAGTGATGCTCGGCGTGGGCGATGCCAAGGCGGCCCGGACAGGAGCAAATCAACTGGCCGATATTGCCACCGAAATCACCTATCTGCCGCTGCGGGCGGCGTCGTGGCAGGCGACCGGGGCAGTGCTGCTCATGGAAGGTCGGCCGGACCGAGCGCTGGAGTCATTGCGGCGGGCAGAGACGGCCTGGCAAAAGCTGACCATACCGTACGAAGCAGCGCGCGTCCGAACGCTGATTGGCCAATGCTGTCGAGAGCTTGGCGACGAGGAGACAGCGCAACTGGAGTTCGACGCCGCTCTGCGGGCATTCCGGCAGCTCGGCGCGCGACCTGATGCCGCCAGTGTTGAGGCGCTCACCCGGAAGGCCCTGCCGACCCCAGCCGGTGGATTGACCGCGCGGGAAGTCGAGGTAATTCGACTGATCGCAGCCGGCAAGACCAATCGCATGATCGCAACCGACCTCTTCCTGAGCGAGAAGACCGTTGCCCGGCATATCAGCAACATCTTTGCCAAGCTCGGGCTGGCATCGCGCTCGGCAGCCACGGCGTACGCGTTCGAACATCGTCTCGTCTAAGCCCGTACACACAATTACCCATCTCATATCAATCTGCGAATTGGGTAGATCGCCCGACGCAAGCGCGACGCTGTCTGACTACAGTCGTCCCTGGACGCAGGATCCCACGGCTGGCAGCCGCGAAACATCGGGTCATTGCGGCTATATATCGCTCAAAGGCGATATAACGACCACCTCCCTCAATCCAGGACGGAAACGGAGTCAGAGCATGATCGCGACTACGCATGGCATCGCCGGATTAGATGGAATTCAGGTTCCAGTAACTGCCGCACAACTTGGCTCCCTTGAGCAGCGCATCGACGGTCGGCTCATCACGGCAGGTCAGCCTGGCTGGGATGACACCGTGCTGATCTGGAATGCGATGTGGGCCGCTCGCCCGGCTCTTGTTGTCCAGCCAAGGTCAGCCCGCGACGTGGTGACAACCATCTCGTTCGCCCGCGATCTGGGTCTGCTGACCAGCATCAAGGGCGGTGGCCACAACATCGCCGGCACCGCCATCGCGGACGGCGGCTTGATGATCGATATGTCGGCCATGCGGGATGTCGTCGTCGAACCGGACGCGCGGCGTGTCCACGTCGCCGGCGGTTGCCTGCTCGGCGATGTCGATGCGGCGACGCAACCGTATGGTCTGGCGACGGTTATGGGATTGGTGTCCGAGGTTGGCGTGGCCGGCCTCACGCTTGGCGGGGGATTCGGCAACCTCTGCCGTCGCTTCGGCTGGGCGGTCGACAACCTTGAATCGGTCGAGATCGTCACGGCTGATGGACAGATTCGCGTTGCCAGCGAGCGGGAGAACCCGGATCTGTTCTGGGCTGTTCGGGGTGGCGGCGGCAACTTCGGCGTCGTGACCCGGTTCACGTTCCGCTTGCATAACGTCGGTCCGAGCGTACTCGGTGGCCTGATGGTCTGGGGTATCGACCGGGCTGACGACGTCTACAGCGCGTATCTCGAAGTTGCGGAGCGGGCGCCGCGCGAGCTGATGACGGGATTGATCAATACCACCGCGCCGCCGGCGCCTTTCGTCCCCGTGGAATGGCACGGAAAGCCGATCATCGCCGTGCTTGTCTGCCATTCCGGCTCGAATCCCGAGCGGGACATCGCGCCGCTCCGCCGACTCGCGGATCCGGTAGCGGATCTGGTGGCCGAGCTGCCGTATGTCGCGCAGCAGCAGTTGCTCGATGAGATGGAACCGAAAGGCTTCAACCAGTACTGGAAGACGGAATATCTGCCGGCCATCTCGGGCGACTATCTGCACATGGCGCTCGATGCCGCGATGCGCAAGCGCTCGCCGAACTCCTACACGATCACGCTCCAGCTCGGCGGGGCGATCGCCGATCGCGATCCCGGCGATGGGGCGGTCGGCAATCGCGATGCCGCGTTCATCGGCGGGGTTGCCGCGATGTGGGAGGATGTCGGGTTCGATACCGAGCATGTCGGCTGGGCGCGGGAGACGTGGAGCCGGATCAAGCCGTATTCAACCGGCGGCAACTACGTCAACTTCCAGATGCCGGACGAGGGCAACTCCCGAACTGTCGCCGCATACGGGGCAAACTACGATCGTTTGCGCCAGGTGAAAGATGACTGCGACCCGCACAACTTCTTCCGAACCAATCGCAACATCACGCCAACCGCCTGATCCAACTGGTTTGAATACGTGCCGCCGGAGTCACCTCGGCGGCATCTTCATGCCTGAGCCATCAACTGGCTGGGAGAAATGTCCTTGCATGCGCTGCCGAGTGGCGGGGGCCGGTTGGTCCGAGACGGCCATTTGGGGCTAGGCAGGCTGGCCCTACCGTATAGGTTGGGTGGTTGGCTCAAAGGGCTGACCCAATTGGTCACCGGAGATGAACAACTCCGGCTAGGCCAACCGGTCAGAGTGGCTGGCCGTTGTGTGCGCTGGGGACGGTGAAGATGAAGGTTCGATCGGCACATGCGTTTGTCTTGGGTTTGCTCGTTCTCTCCCTGTTCGGGGCGGTGCTGACTACTCGCACCCAGCCGACGAGCGCGGAGGCATCGGGCATTACGCTCACCTGGTTTACCGCCTCCGGCAGCGCGACCGGCGGCAAACGCATTCATCTCCGGGTCAAGAGCAGCGCCCCCGCGCCGGTGGGTGGTATCAACGTCGCGCTGACGTCGTCGGATCCGGCAATCCCGGTTCCGGCGTACGCACATATCAATTCCGGCGCGACGGAGGAGATCATCGGCATCACGACGGTCCCGGTGCTTAACACCAAGACTGTGACGGTCACGGCGAGCCTTGGTGGCGTGACCAAGACCAAGCAGGTCACGATCCTCGAGGCGTATCACAGCAGCCTCAGCGTGCAGAGCCGAATCCGGGCCGGTGGCCTGGGCAAGGTCATCGTGCGGCTCAGCGGTCGCGCGCCGGCGGGCGGCATCACGGTCAACCTCTCGACCACCCGACCTGACGTGTTCCTGCTGCCCGCGACCGCCCACATCGAGCCCGGTGAGGCCAGCGCGATCCTGAAGGTGTTCGCGACGTCCAATCAGGTCGGTGACACCAATATCAAGGTGACATCGCTGTATCCCAAGCTCGGCAATACGTTCACCAAGAACGCGATCGTCCGCCACTACGACGTGGCGACGCCGACGGCGACCGCGACAACCCAGCCGACTGAGACGGCGACCGAGGTCCCAACCGCGACCGAGACGGCGACTGAGGTTCCAACCGCAACCTCCACAGCGACGGATGTGCCGACGGCGACATCGACTGCCACCGAGGAGCCGACGTCTA
>DASQCG010000368.1:0-7277 GCA_035634825.1 Thermomicrobiales bacterium
TGCCGGACGGCCGCACCGAGTACGACGGCACCGGGATGGTCAACTCCGGCGTCGACTTCCTGCGGATGGACCAGCCGGCCTACACGCTCACGTTCACAGCGCCCGGCACGTACGAGTACGCCTGCGCCTTCCACAGCGTCGTTATGAAGGGCAAGGTCACGGTGCAGGAGGCAGGAGCATCTCTGCCGAATGACGCAGCAGCCTACGAGGCGATGGGCCAGGAGCAATACGCCGCGTTTGTCGAGGAAGGCAAGGCCGCGATCGCCGCCATCGGCGAGGGATCGGCCACGCCCACCGCCGATGGCTCGACCATCCACGACATCGCGGCTGGCGCGGGTGGTCTGAGCCCGGCCCGGGTGATGAGCTTCCTGCCGCAGGAGGTCACGGTCAAGGTCGGCGACACGGTCCGCTGGACTCTGCAGACCGCCGGCGAGCCGCACACGGTCACCTTCCTCGGTGGCGCGGACCAGCCGGAAGACACGCTGGTTGAGCCCCAGGCCGACGGGACGACCAAGCTCATCCAGAACTACCAGACCTTCATGCCGGCCGGCGAGCAGAGCTTTGACGGCACCGGATACCACAATTCCGGCTTTCTCGGCATCCCGCCGGAAATCGGTGGCCAACTCGGCCTGCTCGGCGACGTCTACGAGCTGACCTTCACGGCTCCGGGCGAGTACGCCTACTACTGCGTCCTCCACGCCAGCGGCCCCGAGGGTCCCGGCGGCATGATCGGCAAAGTCACCGTCGAGGCGTAACCCGAAACCGAACCCGCGTAACACCATCCGGCCCGGTCAACGAGACCGGGCCGGATGGCTACTCTGTACCGCGCCCATTCCATAGTGGCCGGGCTCAGTACCCGCTTGGCGTTACCGGTGTGAAGGTGAAGCAGCCTTGGTAGTTGCCTCGGGAAGGGGAACGAAGAAGCCGGGATCTCCTGGCCACGACGGAGCCGGCTTGACGAACCCGGGGTCTCCCGGCCAGGGTGGTGGGGAGACCAAGAATCCCGCGTCTACAGTCGCCGTGCGATCCGTCGCCATCGCCGCCCCACTCGTGCCACTGACGAGCAGCGAGACAAGAAGAGCCAACACGTTTCGACTTCCCCAATGCATCGTGGCTCCTCTCGGTTACGCACATCTACGGCACGAATAACCCCGTGGATCTTCACTGCCGTGGCGCGTTAGTCGGCAAATTCGCCCGTTAGTCGCTCGCACATCGCTGATTAGTCACCCCGATTAGCGCGTTCGTCCGATGAGGCGCGCCCGGCTCCTCCCTAGTCTGTGGACAGATCGGTACGAATGCCGACCGAGCACGGACACAACGGGGAATGACCCCACGAGGAGCACACCACCATGAATCATGCGACAGAGACACTGGACCGCCGCCAGTTCGCCCGGCTCTTGATGGCCGGAACCGCGGCAGTCGCGCTCACCCGCCTCAGCCATCCCGGCGAGGTCGGCGCGCAGGAGGCAGCCGCGGCGGCGACCAGCTCTTACCGGACCGCTGCCGACCTCCGGCTCCGGACCGGCCCGGGTACCCACCGGCGGATCATCCTGGTCATGCCCAAGGGTTCGACCGTTACCAACCTCGGCGCGGTCAAGAACGGGTTCGCCAAGGTCTCCTACAAGGGCACGGAGGGCTGGGCAGCGCTCGAATACCTGATCGCAACCGATGGGAGCCAGGACCCGGTCGTGCTCGGAATCGCGGTGACCACGTCGGCGGTCAACCTGCGCTCGGGGCCGAGCACCAGCAACCAGATCCTGCGCGTCCTGGCGGCCAGCACGTCCGTCCAGTCCAGCGACACGGTCAAGAACGGCTTCCGTTACGTGGTCCACAACGGCCTGGCCGGCTGGGTCTACGACACCTATCTGAAGGTCGGCGAAGACAGCCCGCCCGCCGGCACGCTCGTCACGACCTCCTCGCTCAACCTGCGAGCCGAGCCGAACACGAACGCTAAGGTCCTCACCGTCATGCCGGAAGGTTCGAGGGTAACGCCGACCGGTAAGGGACTCAATGGCTTCGTCCAGATCGTCTACGGAAATCTGACCGGCTGGGCCGCCGGCGCCTATCTCAACTAGATCGATCCAGATTTAGATCGGTGGCGGCCCTCCGCCACCGATCACATGCAGCGCCGTATGAAAGCGGGCCCGAACTTGGGCTCCCATGAAAGGAACAATGAGGTGTTTTCGCAGTCACACTCCCGCGGCTTGTCCGGGCGCAATCCAATTCTTCTGATCGCACTCATGCTCGCGTTCGCCGTGGTCTCGGCGCCGCTCCCAGCTGGTGCCCAGGACGAGGTCACGGACCAGTCCGCCGGGAACATCACCGTCGATTCTGACGGCGATGAGTTGTCCGACGACAAAGAGCTCGAGCTCGGCACAGATCCGAACAACTACGACACCGACGGCGATGGCCTCAGCGACGGATCAGAAGTCCGCGCCGACGGCTGGGGCACGAATCCGCTCAACTCGGACACCGATGGTGATGGATACACGGACGGGGATGAGATCTTCGTCTTCGGGACCGATCCCAAGAGCCCCGCAGGCTCGCCCGCCCAGCAACAGGAGCGCAGCACACTTCGCGTGCAGGTTCGGATCCTGCCGGTTGGCTACGAGGGCAACAACACCCCGGGCGACAGCGAGCCGCTTGAAGGCATCACCCTTACGGTTGCCATTCCAGCGAGCGAGTGGGGCGTCTCGGCCACGACCGATGCCGATGGGTTCGCGATTTTCGAGGACCTGGGCGAGGGTCAATATATGGTCACCCTCGACGTCCCCGGTGACGCGGCCGAATTCGAGACAGTCTTTGGGACTGAGGATGACTTCGAGCCACGCCAGCACGACGGCCAGAACACGAATCAACCGGTCGTCTACGTTGGGCCGCACGAAGTGCTGAACGGCACCTTCTACGTGATTCCGGCCGAATCCGGCGCGGAGCCCGAGCCGACCGAGGAACCGGCCCAGCCTGTCCCGACGCCGAAGTCGACAATGGAGCCGGTCACGCAGTTCCCGAACACGGGCGCCGGTGACGTCAACGACAGCGATCGCTCGGAGCCGGTCCTGGCCCTGCTGTCCGTGATCGCCCTGGTCAGCACCGGGCTGATCGTCCGCGGTCGACGGGTTGCGTAACGTCAGAATGGCGGGGCGGCCTTCCAGTCGTCCCGCCAGCCGGCGGCTCACAGGAGCGCAGTCATATGTATCCTCAGACAACATTGGCCCAGAACAAGGAGATCGTCCGCCGGTTCGTCGAGGAGGTCGTCAATCGCGGGCGCATCGACCTGGTCACCGATCTGATCGCTGCCGACTACGTCTTTCATTGCCCGGATGGGGATCTTTACGGTCCGCTCGGCGCCCGGCTCAATGTCGAGGAGCTGCGCATCGCCCTCTCCGACCTGCACATGGACCTGACGGATCTCGTCGGTGAAGGAGACCTGGTCGCGCGACGATTCATCCTCCGGGGGGTCCACCTCGGCCCGTTTCTCGGGCTGGAGCCGACTGACGAGGATGTCGAAATCCCGGGGATCGCCCTGGATCGGATCGCGAACGGACGCATTGCCGAATCCTGGATCGCCTTCAACACGCTCGGCCTGGTTCACGCCGGGATGAGCGTCCACACGTAGGTCGGGGTGGTTCCAGCCAGCCGCTCCGCCTCTCCTCCCTCGTTCCGCGCCTGCATCGACCAGCCACGATGCAGGCGCTCCCTCTTGTCAGGATTTCTCAAGCCTATACCGAAACTCCTGCCGGGACGCTAGAATCGCCTCCATGTCAACCGCCATCGAGCGTGATGCGTCCACCGGCGTGCGGGGCCTGCCGCATGCCACCACCTCACTCGTCGGGCGGACTGGCGAGGCTACGGCGATCTTCAAACTGATCGCCAACCCCGACGCGCGGTTGATCACGCTGGTCGGCCCGGGAGGTGTCGGCAAGACCCGCCTTGCGGCTTATGTCGCCCAGCAAGCGGCCGCTCTGTTTCCCGACGGCGTGGCGTTCGTTGATCTCGCGGCCCTAACCGATCCGGCCTTGGTCCCGACCGTGATCGGCGCCACCATCGGCCTGCCCGATCGGGGCCCCGTCTCGTGCAGCGCGTTGTTGATCAGCCACTTCTCGCCGCGACGGATGTTGCTTGTCCTCGATAACCTCGAGCATCTGCTGCCGGCCACGCCGCTGATTTCGGAGTTGCTCGCCGCGTCAGCGGGACTGTCCGTGCTGGCGACGAGCCGGGTCCTGCTGCGGCTTTCGGGCGAGCACGCCTTTCCGGTTCCACCGCTCGGTGTGCCCCTGGGCCACGGTGGCGCATCGTCCAGCGATCTCGCCCAGAGCGAGGCCGTGCAGCTCTTCCTGGAACGAGCACGGGCCATCCGACCATCGCTCGAGCTGGACGACGCGACCGCAGCGGCCATCGCCCGCATCTGCCGGCTCCTGGACGGGCTCCCGCTCGCGATCGAACTCGCCGCCGCCCGGGCCAACGTGCTCTCGCCGCAGGCAATGGTCACCCGCCTCGAACGCCGGCTCCCGCTTCTGTCCGGCGGGGCGCGTGACCGGCCGCACCGCCAGCAGACCATGCATAACGCGATCGCCTGGTCCTTCGATCTCCTCTCCGCCGAGGAGAAGGCGCTCGCGCGCAGGCTGTCGGTCTTCGTCGGCGGATTCTCGCTCGAAGCAGCCGAGGCGGTGATCGGCGGCTTCGCCGTGCCCGGGATCGATGTCCTGGAAGGCATCGGCTCACTCGTCGACAAAAGCCTGCTTCGCCCGGCTGATCAGGAGGGAGATTCGCCACGGTTCTTCATGCTGGAAACCATTCGCGAATACGCGCTGGAACAAATGGAGCGGGCCGGCGAAGCGGCGTCGGCAGCGGACGCGCATGCTGAATGGTTCATGGCGCTGGCCCGGCGTGCTGATGCGGTCGCGTATTCGCCAGAAGCGCCGGCATGGTACGGCCGCCTTGAACCAGACCGGCCAAACTTCCGCGCCGCCCTCGCCTGGTTGCGCGCGCAGGATCCTGACCATCGATTCATCGAGTTGTCTGCCCACCTCGGGCGCTTCTGGTACAAGTGGGAGCGCTATACGGAAGGGCTCTCCTGGCTCGAAGAGGCGGTGGCAATCGCGCGGCGGCAGGCCCCATCGCGAATCAAGGCCGACTTACTCGACAACCTCGGCAAACTGAACTCTGTTCGCTCCAAGCACATAAGCCCCATCACCTACTTCGCCGAAAGCCTGGAGACCTGGATTGCCATCGGCGACGCGCGTGGCATTGCCCGCGAGACCATTACGCTCGCTGAGGGCTATCGCCTGGAGATGGAGTCCGAGCAGGCGATTCCGCTCTACGAACGAGGGTTGGCCCTGATCAGCGAGTTCCCAGCGGAGACCTCCTGGCGCTCAACCGCACTCCGGGGTCTCGGCACAGTCGAACTGCAACGCGGGAACGTCGACCGGGCCGAGCAGTTATTCGAGCAGGCGTTCGCGGTAGCGCTGGAGAGTGACGTCGCCTGGTCGATCGGAACTGCTCATCACTGCCTGGGCCAGATTGCGAGCCTTCGTGGCCGTCACGCTGCGGCAATCGCCCATTTCATGGCAAGCATTCGGATAATGCGAGATCTGGGTGACCGCCTCTCGCTCCTTCTCGCTGTTCCCGCCCTCGCTGAAGCCCTGGTCCAGGCGGCTCAGTTCGAGCGAGCCGCGCACGTCTTTGGGGCAAGCGAATCCTTTTCCGATACGCTCCCCGAAGTGGACGGGATACGAGAGCTGCTTTCGTGCTACGACCCCATCATCGCCACGGCGCGCTTGCGGCTGGGGGAACCGGCCTACTCCGCTGCCTGGGCAATCGGCCACGGCCAACCGGTGGCGGGAATCGTCGCCTTTGCCCTCGCGCAGGCTGAGACGTCGCTCGCGGAGCTTGCCGGCCAGAAATCGGATCGCCAGCTCTCCCCGCTCCCCGGCGGACTCTCTGAGCGGGAGGCTGAGGTCCTGAGCCTGGCTGCCGCCGGTCTTACGAACGGTGAGATTGCTAAGCGCCTCTACCTCAGCCCGCACACTATTCGCTCCCACCTCCAGCGCATCTACACCAAGCTGGAGGTCGAGAACCGCGCCGCTGCCGTCCGCTTCGCCGTCCAAAACGGCCTCATGTAGCCGGCAAAATCTGCGACCTCATCTCTGGTAGAGTGCAGATCGGGGATACCGCACTTCGGAGGGCTTATGGATACGCCGTTTCCGACTACCGACTCGATGATGTACCAGACGATCCATCGCCAGCCGCAGGACCTGGACCGGGTCCTGACCGGTGGCTGGGCGGATGCCGAGCAAGCCGCCGGGATCATCGCCGGGGCCGAGCGGATCTGGATCACCGGCATCGGCACGAGCTATCACGCCGCGCTCGTCGGTGAATGGCTGCTTCGCTCGACCGGCAAGGACGTCCGCGCCGTTACCTCGTTCGACTTCGCGACCTATCCCGACCAGTTTCCGCTCGGGCCGACCGACGCGGTCATCGTCCAGGCCCATACAGGGGTCAAGAGTTATTCGGCGCTGGCCCTGCAGCGAGCGGTCACCGCCGGGGTGCCAATCATCTCCATTGGCAGCGAGACGGCTGAGCACCCGGGCTCCCGTCTTGTCCTGCGCACCTGCGAACGCGAGAAGTCAGCCGCCTACACCTCCTCGCATCTTTGCGCGATGGCCCGGCTCGCCCAACTTGCCGTCTCGCTCGGCTCGGACCAGCTCCGCGAGCCGCTGATGGCCCTGCCCGGCCAGATTGCCGACGTGATCGCCCGCGAGGCCGAGATCGAGCCGGTCGCGCGGGATGCCGCCGACCGCCATATCTACGCGATCGGCGCCGGACCGAACGAGCCGACGGCGCTCGAATTCGTGATCAAGGCGCGAGAGGCAGCCTTGCAGCCATGCGACGGGCTCGGGCTGGAGCAGTTCTTCCACGGGCCGATCGTCGCGGCCAACGCGGGCGACTTCGGTCTCGTCATCTCGGTGCACGGCGCATCGACCCACCGCACCGCGGCGATCGCCAAGGCACTCGGCATGATCGGGCTCGCGATCTGGTCGACCGGCGACGCCGATCCCGATGTGCGCGGCGGGACGCATTTCGCCCTGCCCTCGACACACGAGTTGATCTCGCCGCTGCTGACCGTCGTGCCGATCCAGATCTTCGCCTACTTCCTGGCCGCGACCCGCGGCACGCATCCCGATCGCTTCCGCCGCGAGGATCCGGTCTACGCCGACGCCTTCGGCCTGCTGACGCTCTAGGAGAACCCCGATGGACTCGATTGATGCGCGCCAGCA
>DASQCG010000369.1:0-10987 GCA_035634825.1 Thermomicrobiales bacterium
GTCCGCGGGGAGAGCCAGGCTCGCTCGTCCGTCCGCACGCTGATTGCTTCAACCGCCATAGTGAACCCGCCGTTCCTGGAACCGCAACTGCGTGAGTGTGATGACGAGCATGACCACGAACAGCACGACGGCCGCCGCTGAGGCTCGCCCGGCATTGAACGCGACAAATCCCTCGTCGTAGATGTAGTAGATGAGCGTATTGGTCGCGTCGACCGGACCGCCGCGCGTCATGACCCGAATGATGTCGAAGGCCTGGAACGAGTTGAGGATCGAAGTGATCACCAGGAAGAAGGTGATCGGCGAGAGCATCGGCAACGTGACCGACCGGAAGCGCCAGAACGCACCGGCCCCGTCCAGGCGCGCCGCCTCATAGAGGTCTTTGGGAATGCCCTGGAGGCCGGCCAGGTAGATGACCGTGGCAAAGCCCAGGTTCTTCCAGACGTAGACGATGATGATCGCCGGCAGGGCCCAGGTCGTGTCGCGCAGCCAATTCGGCGAGGAGATGCCGAGTGGGCTCAGGATCGTCCGCATCAGGCCGTAGCGCGGGTCGAAGATATACACCCAGACGATGCCGATCGCGGCGCCGCTGAGCAGGGTCGGCATGAAGACGATCGCCCGCGCCGTATCCCGGCCGCGCAGCTTCTGGTTCAGCAGCAGGGCCGAGAGCAGGCCGAGCAGCATTGATCCGCCAACGGCGCCGACCGTGAAGACGACGGAATTCCACATCACGGTGCGGAAGGTGTCGCTGTTCCAGAGGTATTCGTAATTGGCCAGGCCGACCGGTTTTTTGCGGGGTGAGATGAGATCCCATCGGACCGTGCTCAGGTAGAAGCTGTAAATCAGTGGCCAGTAGGTGAAGATCCCGAACAGGATCAGATTCGGACCTACGAAGAGCAGGAACAGGAGCCACTCTGATGAAGACTTGCGCTTCACAGCGCGAATCGTATCTGCCACCGTTGGCAACACAATCCTGCGGTAATCGACGACCAGTGATTTGTCATCGAGCATAACGGTCTGCGCCCAAATGTAACATCCTTTGTTAACGTCTAGGGTGCAAATGCACATTACCTATGTGGCAAGTGACGGGCGATTGACGCACGCCCAAACTGTAGGCAGCTGCGGTTAATGAGTGGTTATCGCCGTGTAAACGAATCGGCGCCTTCGGTTAAATCTCGCCGGTCGATCTCTGGCGACTGCCCTACGGCCTAGATCACGCGCGCGTCCAGGTGCATTGCTTCGATATCGAGCTCGCGCTCCAGGCGCTGGAGAACCGCATCGCTGATCACCTCCTGATCGCGGAGGTCGACCAGCGTCCGGTGCTCGACGTCGAGGAGATCCCGGCGCACATCCCGCACGTTTTGCACCCACGACTCATCGCCCGGCACGCTTGATGCCCCGTTTCGCGACAACTGATTCCGGTAATAGCGCTGCAGCATGCCGTACATCTCGCTGCCGGCGCCCTCGCGCGCGAGTTGATCCAGCCGCTTCAAGGCAGCCCTGGTCATCGCCTCGCGAGCTCGTTGCTCTTCACGGGCCGGGCGCTCGCCGCGGGTGACGCCGAGCGCTGAGATGATCATGGGCAATGTCAGCCCCTGCCCAACCAGCGTGACCAGGATGACCGCGAAGGTCAGGAACAGGATGAGCGAGCGTTCCGCGAAGATCCCGCTGTTGGTTACCCACGGGACCGACAACGCCGTCGCCAGCGCCACGACGCCGCGCATGCCCGACCAGCCGACGATCGTCATCTCGCGCACGTCGAGCTCCTCTTCCCGCCCGGTGAGTGAGGGTGGCAAAAGGCGGATTGCTCCGCCGGCGAGATAGACCCAAACCATTCGCACAGCGATCACCGCAAACGAGATCAGTAAGGCATCCCGGATCAGACTCGAGGTCGAGCGCTGGTCGATCGCATCGAGGATGCTGCGGAACTGCAGCCCGATCAGGATGAACACGAGCCCGTTGATGATGAACGTCACCATCTGCCAGATCATGGCCGATTCCAGCCGCTCTTCGGAGGTGAGCTCGGTCGATGCCTTTCGGCCGGAGTAGAGCCCGGTCACCACGACCGCCAGAATCCCGGAAACATGGACCGACTCGGCCAGGATATAGACCACGAACGGCGTCATCAGGCGCAGCACGCCCGAGACCAATGCCTCGTCGATCTGGTGCTGGAGCTGATGGACAACCCAGCCGGCTGCCAGGCCGACCAGTACGCCGCCGACGGCGACGAAGACGAACTCCAGCGAGGCACGGCCGAGCGAGAATGATCCGGTCTTGAGCGCCTCGATCGTCGACGCGAACACCACCAGCGCGGTCGCGTCGTTGATCAGGCTCTCGTCCTGCACGATCGCGATCACCTTCGGCGGAACGCCCATCCGTTTCATGACGGAGCTGGCCGCCACCGGGTCGGTGGATGAGACCACCGCGCCAAGCGTGAGCGCTGCTGCCCACGACAAATGCAGCGCAGAGTGAGCCAGAGCACCGACGCCAAGCGTCGTCGCCACGACCAGGCCGATGGCCAGCAGGCTGATCGTGCGAATACCCGCGCGAAAGTCGCGCCATGAGGTTGAGGCGGCGTCCCAGTAGAGGAGCGGCGGAAGGAAGAGGACGAAGACGACGTGCGGATCGAGCTGGACGACCGGCAACCCGGGCACGAAGCCCAGCACGAGTCCACCGAGGACGAGCAGGATAGGATACGGGATCGACAATCGCGCGGAGATCGACACCAATACGGCGACGGCCGCCAGCAGGATCAGCACCAGCTCAACTTCGCGCATGCGTCGCCTTCAGGTCGGACCAGTTCCGGCGCATCCGGAAATCATGCGCAATCGTCCCAAATTGCCTGGTGGGATCGCCCTCGCACGCTACGTCAGCGACTATCGGCCGGGTACGGTGCTGGCTCCGGGAGTCCTGGTTCGGTGCGGTGGCGCCAGACGTAGATCCACATAAAGAAGGCCCAGATCGCTGTGGCCCAGACGATGCCGGCGAGGACATCGACCGCCCAGTGCTGCGAAAGGTAGACCACCGAGAACCACAGCCCGATGTTGTACGGGACCAGCAGCAGGCCCCACCAGCGGAACGTCGTGCAGGCGATCAGCAGCACGAGCCATGGGAACGCAGCGTGGAGCGACGGCAGGGCCGCCACCGGGTTCGGGCTCGCTCGAGTCCAGAGCCGGAACGTGTCGTAGTTTTCCCAGCGGTGTGGCAGGAAGGCCTTGTAGGCCTGGTATGAAGGCCGATCGACCCCGTCGATGTAGCCCCAATCGGCGGCCAACCATGGCGGCGCGGCCGGAACCAGCAAGAAAAAGACAAAGGCCCCATAGCTCATGGCCAGTAGCATCACGACGAAGCGACGGAACATCGTCCGGTCCCGCAGCCAGAGCGCGAAGCCGAAGGCGAGCGGCAGGACGAAGTGGAGCATGTAGATCAGCGCTGCGCCGGTGTCGTACCAGTGCGTAACGCCCGGCGTGTAGAGCCGATCCTGCAGCCAGAGCGTCGGGATGTGCCCGAAAAAGAGCGCCTTGTCACCGTCGATCAGGGACTGGACGAGGATCCGGCCGTGGTCGTTTGCGCTGTAGGCACCGAGGTTGGTCATGTTGTCGGCGACGCCGCGCATCAGCTCGTAGCCGAAGAGGAGAAGCAGGAACGGGCCCCAGTCGCGCACGAACGCCTTGCCCCGACCCAGCATGATCGCACCGGCCAGCAGCAGCACCGCGATCCGGTCGGGAGTCAGGAACGACCCGCCGCGGATGTAGGAGAGGCCGGCTCCGATCACGACATAGGCAATGAAGAGCGCCACGATGACGCGACTCTGTGTCACTGCCTCGCGATGTGCTGTGGTGGAATCAGCTCCTGCCGGTTGGGGAGCCTTGTCCAGACGTGCGTCAATCATCGAACATAACAATACCGTTCCCGTATGCCGCAGGGCGAACGCCTCGATAACGTATTATCCGGCTAATGATTTCAACCCAGGCCAGTCTGACCTCGCGCCACGCTGCCCCGCCGCCAGTGCCGGTGGCTGTTGAGCGCGAGGCAACACCTCGCATTCACGACATCATCTGTCTCGGCGGGCTGCTCGTCCTGGCCTTGGCGATCGGCATCATCTGGATGCCTTATTCGCTCTATCGGCTCGACAATCTGACCTTCTATCTGCCCTGGTACACGGAGCTCGGCAAGAGCCTCCGCTCGCTCGACATCCCTGGCTGGATTCCCACCACGCTCTCGGGCGCGCCGATGGCCGGCGATCCGCAATCCGGCTGGGGCTATCTGCCAGCGATGGTCATCATGACCGCGTTCCCGTCGCTGTTCGGATACAAGCTCTTCCTGATGTTTCATCTCCTCTTCGCGGCGCTCACGTCCTATCTCTACGCCCGCAACCTAGGAATGGCGCCAATTGGCGCAATGACGACCGGAATCGTCTTTACCTTCGGCAACTTCCTTGAGCGGACATCGTGCTGCACGATCCATATGCAAGTTGCGATCTGGATCCCCGCGGTCTTCCTGTGCATCGATCGCAGCCAACGCGCGACCACCCGCAACTCACGCCTCGGTTGGCTCTTGCTCGCCGGGGTAGGATCCGGCCAGATCGCGGCCGGGTGGGTCGGTCAGGGCGCGTATTACGGTGGGCTGGCCGTAGCCGCGTACCTCTTGTACCGCTTCCTGATCGCGCCGCTTCGGCAGGCCAGCATTCGGAGCCGGATCATCCAGCTTGTGAGCAGCGGCGTGGTGATCGGTGCGATCAGCGGATCGCTTGCGGCGACGGCGATCTTGCCGCGGCTGGATGTCGTCAGCCGCTCGACGCTCGCCAATCTCTACGATGACGGGGCCGGTGCGCGGAGTGGGATCGGCTGGTCCGTGGCAGTTCTCGCCGAGCGCGCTCTTGGTGAGGCCGTTCGCGAGGGACGCTGGTACCTGGGCGTGGTCAGTCTGGCAATGGCGATCATGGCGCCGCTGCTTCTAAGACGGCGAGATGTGACATTTTTCGCGGTCTACACCCTTGCTGTGCTGAGTCTCATTGTCAAGGGCTCGCCCCTCATTACCGCGTTCAGCCTGCTGCCGCAATTCCGATCCCTGCATTCGCACTCGCCGGATCGGATCTACATCATCCTGTTTATCGGACCGGCGGTTTTGGCCGGATTCCTGGTCGACGCGCTAGGGGATCGCCGCCGGCGATCTCCGGGCCACTCGCGAGTGATTCTGGTTGCCGAGTTGCCGGCGGTTCTGATGATCGGCGCCCTGATCCTGGTCCAGGCCAGGCAGGGTGTGTGGCTGCCGCTCTACCAGGTTGTGCTGGTCTTTGCCGTTTGCGTCGTCGTTGGCCTCGGGCTCCTGCGCGTTCGAGCCTGGATGGCTCCCGCCGCCATCGTCGGCGTCATCGCCTTGCTGCTGGCCGATATGCCTGGAGGCGCCGCCTGGACCCGCCTGACGGACCAGGGTAACCGTGATTCGGCGTCGCAAACCATCGATCGATATCTCGAGCCCAACGGCGCAGCGCGCTGGTTACAAGCGCGGCGTGACGAGGGGGAAGTATTCCGCTTCTTCGGGTACGACCTCGCGTCGCTCACCATTCCGATCCGTCGCGAAACGTATGCCGTCGGGCACTATCGGCCGCAAACGGCGTCGGTCCTGGTCAATAACCGCGGCATCTCATTCAATCTGGACGACATTCAGGGGTACAACCCGGTCCAGATTCGACGATATGTCACCTATTTCCGGTACCTCAACAATCAGTCCCAGAGCTATCACACCTCGAACGTGCTGGAGAACGGAATCGACTCCCCGTTGCTGAATATGCTGAACGTCCGATATATCGTGGCGCCGGCGCAGATTCCGCCCGGCCGGCCCGACCTGATTCACCTGACGCAGCGATACCGGACCGTTTATCTCGACGACACGAGCCGCATCCTCGAAAATCCCGACGCGCTCCCCCGGACCTGGATCGTGCATGAGGCCGTCAAGACCAGGACCGGGCAGATCCTTCCCCAGTTCGTTGATGCTTCGGTCGATCCTGGATCGACGGTGCTGATTGACTCCGAAGTCCCGGCATTGGACGCAGCAGTACCCGGCGTGGCCGAAACGGTGGAGATCGTTCACACGAGCAACGACGAGATCCGGTTGCGCGTGAACGCGGCGTCCCGGGGCATGGTCATCCTGAGCGAGATCTGGGATCCTGGTTGGACGGTGACGGTCGACGGCAACGAAGCGAAGATTTACCGGGCCGATTTCCTGTTCCGCGGAGTCGTGGTCGATCAGGGAGCGCACGAGATCGTGCTCCGCTTCCCGGCCACGAAGGTCAAGCAAACCCTACTCTTCTACCTGATCCCCCTCATCGCCTTCGGCCTGCTCGGCATCGTCGCGCTTCGTGATCGCCGCAAGTCGGAGCCGATACCACCCGAATCGTGGGACCGCCCAGATCCGAACGGCGATGCCATCGAACCCCCACCCGACGGCTAACGCGATGGGGCGACGCCAATTACCGGAAGGGTGTCAAGACCTTGGGGATGAAACGGGGCGTGGTGGCGGCGTACTCGGCGTACTCGGGAAATGCCTTTCGAAGCACCCGCTCTTCATAATGTGCGCGCCAGACCTCGCACCCAATTGCGACGCCCGTAACAACCACGGCCGTCACGCTGAATCGGGGAACTAGCATAAGAAGGTAGGTCCAGGCATAGGTGGCATAGAGCGGGTGCCTGACGATGCCGTACGGGCCCGAACGGACCAGCGAGCGGGCTTCCGGAAAGATGCTGAAGTTCCGACGTAATGTCAGTAGAGACCAGATAACGAATGCCGATCCCAAGGTCAGCGCCACTGCGCAAATTCCGAGGTACCACTCTGCATGCCAGGTACGAGGCAAGCTCACAACGGGTACGATCATCCAGGTCCCAGCAACTGCGATAACCTGTGGAAAAATGCCCTCTGCGCGACTCTTCGCTGGACGGCGAACCAGAAATAACACGGCTCCCATACAAAGCACCAGAACAGACGCAAGCCTGTCGCCGGTACTCATCCAGGAATCGATTTCACTGTCCACAAGCGCATGCCGGAAGTTTCTCCAAGCTATGAAGAGTAAGAGGAAAGCGAGACCGATGTCGCCTGCCCTGGCCCAGGAAAGACTTATCCTCGTGTTCCGGCTGCTCAGGGTCATTGTTTCGACTGGATTCATTCGAATTCCGCATCCTCTGGTGTGCCCCGGTTTGCAGGCAGTCGGGACTCCGAAAAGAAAATTGCTACACATGAGTAAGTAGCGTGCCCGGAAGCTGGCGGCCTGTCATCTCAGTGATTGCCTCCCAAGTACTAAAGGGCAGGAGACACGGTTCCCTGCGCCGTATTCGCAAGTACCCGCGCCAAAATGCAACGTGTACCGTGCGGGCAAGGGATTCGGCGTATCTTTAGCGATATGCACGATAGCCCCGCAACGCCAATTGCTCTGACTGCATCGTTGGTTGCTCCCGTGGCAGAGCGAACGGGTGAGCGCACGAATCCCGGGAACCGGGATCTGATCGGGCTTGGTGCGCTGCTGGTGGTCGTGCTGGCGGTGCTCGCGGTCAACTTCTGGAGCCGCTACAACCTCTACCGCCTCGACATCGTCACCTTCTATATCCCGTGGTACGAACAACTGGGGCACCGCCTGCGGGACCTCGATATCCCCGGCTGGATGCCGTACGCGATGTCCGGCTCGCCATTTGCCGGCGATCCGCAGTCAGGATGGGGCTACCTGCCCGCGATGGTCATCTTCACCATCGCGCCATCGCTGAGCGGGTACATCGCATTCATCTTCTTTCACGTCGTGCTCGCGGCGGTCGGTACCTATACATACGCGCGCGTGATTGGAATCAATCCGCTCGGCGCATTCGCGGCCGGGGCGACCTTTACGCTCGGCAATTTCATGGAGCGGACCGCCTGCTGCACGATTCACATGCAGGTGGCCGTCTGGATCCCGGCAATCTTCCTTTGCATTGAGTTGAGCCGGCGCGCGCGAACGCGGGCAAGTCGATTCGGCTGGCTGGTCGCGGCCGGGATCGGGGCCGGGCAAATGGTTGCCGGCTGGGTTGGTCAGGGTGCGTATTATGGCGGCCTGGCCGTCGCTGTTTATCTGACCTACCGGACGCTGCTCTGTAGAGAGGAGCAGGGTGGTTTCGGACAGAGGATCCGGGCGCTTCTCTTCTCCGGCCTCGTGATTGGCATCGTCGGGGGGGCAACGGCGGCGCCTGCGGTCCTGCCCCGGATCGAGACTGTCGGCCGATCGAACCTGGCGGACCTTTATGAGGGAGTGGCGGGGCCGGACCCGGGCTGGCCGATTCAGTCGGTTCCCTATCGCATCTTCACCGATATCACGAGCACGGGCCGCTGGTACCTCGGGGCGGTGGCGCTGACCGTGTCGATCATGGCCGCCTGCCTCTGCTTTCGCCGGCCGCGTGCCCTCTTCTTTGCGCTGTACGGGCTTGGCGTGCTGAGCCTGGTTGTACGGCATTCGCCGCTGCTGGACCTCGCGAATCTGCTGCCGCGGTTCCAGGATCTGCACAGTCATTCACCCGCGCGAATCTACATTGTTCTCTTCCTGGCGCCCGCGGTGCTTGCCGGATGGCTGGTCCACACACTGACAGACCGCACCTGGCAGGTCCGTCGGCATGTACTGGCGGCGGTGCTGGCGATCGTCATCGCGGCGGCTGCGCTGATCGGGACCGTGATCTCGGTTGAGCGCGACCAGGGTTTCCGGGTGAACCGGGACCAGATCATGAAATCGGCGTTCGCGATCGCTTTCGTCGCGCTTGCGTTGCTGATCCGAACGTCGTGGGCGCGGCGGGTAGCGGCGGTGGCGATCATTCTGCTGCTCTTGTGGGATCCGGCCGGGGAATTGGTGCGTACTCGATTTGAGCGTGACGCTCGCCGCCAGCAATTGACAGCAATCGTCGACAATACGCTCAATCCAAACGGGGCGGCACAGTGGCTGCAAGACCGAGCACGGTCCGGCGAGACGTTCCGCTACTTCGGCTACGATCAGGTCTTGTTGATGAACCGCGGTGAGATCCGGACGTACCACGTCTCGCACGACCGGCCGGAGGCGTGGGCGATTCTCGTCAACAACCGCGGCATCCAGTTCCACCTCGACGATATCCAGGGCTATAACCCGGTCCAGCAGAGCATCTACGTCGAGTTGATGGACGCAATCAACGGGATTGGGCAGAGCTACCACGCGGCAAACGTGCTGGCCAGCGGCCTCAATTCTCCGCTCCTGAATATGCTCAACGTCCGATATATCGTGGTCCCGCGCAACATCCCGCCCGGGAGGCCGGACCTGTACCACCTGATCCAGCAATACCCAACCGTCTACGTCGACTCGAATTCGCGCATTCTCGAGAACCCGGATGCGCTGCCGCGGGCGTGGATTGTCCACCGGGCTGACCAAGAGGATCAGGATGAGGACATCCTGACCAAGTTCTCGCTCAAGCTTGCGGACCCGTCGCAGGTCGTCCTGCTCACTGGCGAGCCGCCTGAGCTGGAGCGATCGTCGGACCCGTCAGCGGAGTCGGTTGATATCACGAAGTACGAGCCGGACGAGATCCACCTACGCGTCACGGCGAACGCGACCGGCATGGTCGTGCTCAGTGAAATCTGGGACCCCGGCTGGACCGCGACGGTGGACGGCAAGAAGGCCGAGATCCTGAAGGCCAACGCCGTATTCCGCGGCCTCGTCGTAACCTCCGGCACCCACGACATCGTCCTCAAATACCCCGCCACCAACGTCAAACGCAGCCTGCTCTTCTATCTGGTTCCACTCGCCGGCCTTGCCGCGATACCGGTTCTTCGCCGTCGCCCGGAAGCAACCTCTGCCTGATAGGCTGCACAGTCAAGCCTTTCCATGACCCTCACAAGGACTCCCATGTGCACGCGTGCCAAATCGATGGCCGGCGGGGTACAGCCGTATTTCAGGGATGCCGTCCGCAAGGTGATTCTTTCGGAAGGAAAGCGAGAGCAGACTGCGAACATTCGCCCGCTCAGGTACCCAGATGGCGCGAACCAATGGGGAATCGCCGAGCGGACGGCCGTTGAGGCGGCAATGTTCGTTCGCTGGGCACAGGAGGACATCGCAATGGTTCCGTACGTTATTGCCTGGGTCTTGGATCAAGTGGAGCGCGAGGAAGAGGGCCAGGGTCTGGTCGAATACGCGCTCATCCTGGTGCTGGTCTCGATCGCCGCGATCGTCGCGCTGACCACGCTCGGCAGCAAGCTTTCGCCACTCTTCAACAAGGTCTCCTCGGCGTTGACCTTCTGACTCGGGCTGCCTGAGCAGAACAGGCTCGGCCCAATTCAATTCGAAGATCAAGCGCGCGGCCCCGTTTGAACGAGGCCGCGCGCTTGATTTTGCATCCTTCTGCCATTCTCGGCGCTGCCTCTGGTGATGTTGTGACGTTGTCGGAACCGTCCTCCCGGGACGTCCGACTGGCAATCGAGCCGATGGGACCACAAGTGTCCCTAATGCGCCCGGTCGTCACCAAGGCGGCTGAATCATGAGGTCAGCTGAATGCGATGTCGAATGGGCTCCGGCCAATGGGCCTGGGCCATCCATGGCTGGAGACAGAATCTGGAAGCGTCGCTTGATCGGCCGCGGATTTGCGTCAAGGGGTCTTATGCTTCCACCCAGATCCGGCTCAACTTGTGCCAGTGGGCAGGACGCTTCACCTGGCTGGACCCACCAACCGGACGTGCGTCAGGACCCAGTTAGGTACCTGCTCCGACCAGGTAGCCCACTTGCAAGTACGGATGGCTCATTCACGGGTCATTCCTCTTGGTGATTCAGATTTTCCCTCCCGAACGGCAGCATGAAGTTGTCATCCGAGCACTGATTCGACGGAACGGGACATCCGGCGGGGCGGAGAACGGGCGACATGGTTATCAGCACTTCTCGTTCGTTGGTATGCAGGGAGGAAAACTGCAATGGTTCCGTACGTGATTGCCTGGGTGAAGGATCAGATCGAGCGTGAGGAAGAGG
>DASQCG010000370.1:0-3134 GCA_035634825.1 Thermomicrobiales bacterium
TTGTTCAGCGCTATCACCCGATCACGATGCTCGCACTCGGATTTCCGATCACGCTCGTTCTGTTCGCGCCGGTGATGCGCGGCGGACATGTCTCGGCCGGCGTCCCGGCTTCGGCATGGCTTCTGCTGATCTACCTTGGCGTCGGTACGCAGGGGATCGCGTACCTCTTCTACCAGTGGGGCCTGAAGACCGAGTCGGCGACGGTGGCGAGCATCGTGACGCTGCTCGAGCCGGTCCTGGCCGCATTCCTGGCCTGGATCCTGTTCGACGAGCGACTTGGGTTGTTCGGGATCATGGGTGCACTGATGCTGATTGCGGGACTGGTGTTACTGACCTTCAGTCCGCAACCGGCTACTATCAGCGCGGAGAGCATGGCTGATTGACTCCCGTGGGAGAGGAATGGACGAAGATCCGCTGAAGGTCGAAGAGGATCCGCAACCGATGGATGTGCTCGAATCTGGCCTACGGGAGACAGCACGGGTACCGTCCGACACGGTCGGCACTGGTTCATACGTCGCCGTCTCATGCACGATCATGACAGTCCTGGCGACGCTCCTGCTGATTGCCGGGCTGCTGATTTACCGCTGGCTCAGCTAAAGCTCGATCGTTCCCCGCATCACATCGACACACCGGCCACTGATCGCGACCCACTCGACCGAACCGCGGCGTTTGCGAACCGAGAGGTCGATCTGACTCGGTCGGCCCATCTCGATCCCCTGCAGAATCGGAACGTGGAGATCGAGGTCGACGTCGGGTTGCAGGTGGGCAATGAATGCGCCGAGCGCGCCGGCGGCGCTGCCGGTGGCCGGATCCTCGGGAACGCCGTCCAATGGCGCGAACATACGAGCGCGAACGGCCAGGGGTTCAGTCGATATTGCGGTGTACGCGTAGACGTTGAATTCCAGCCCGGGCTCCGCCAGCGCATCCTGCGCGGCGCGGAACAGGATTGTATTGGGCACCGCCCTCCCCAGCGATTCCAGGTCGCTGATTTCGACGCACAGAAATGGCAAGCCGACTGAAGCGTATTGCGGCCGGTGCCGAGTCGTGACGATGGCTGACGGTGGCAGGCCGACGCATTCGGCGACTTTTGCACTGTCCAGCACAGGACCAAGGCTGAGTGATTGCGGAGCCGAGATCGCGGCGCCGGTCACCTCAGTCCCATCGCGAAGCAGCTCAACGACCACAAGACCAGCGTTCTCTTCGAAGCGGAGGTCGTCCGTGGCTGGTTTGCCGAACAGGGATTCGAGGCGCCCAAGGACATAGCCGGTGCCGACATTGGGGTGACCGGCGAAGGGCAGCTCGGTAGTTGGGGTGAAGATGCGGACCCTCGCCGTGTTCGCCGGGTCATTCGGCGGCAGCACGAACGTGGTCTCGGAGTAGTTGAACTCGCGCGCAATTGCGGCCATCGCATCGTCCGAGAGGCCACGCGCATCAGGAATCACAGCCAAGGGATTACCGCCGAAGCGCCTCCCGGTGAAGACGTCGACTGTCAAATACCCGACTGACGCCATGGGGCTTTGCTCTCCCGTAGTCGAATGAACTATCGGGTGACGGCGGCGGCTTCCGCCTCGGCGCACTCGGGGTCGACGGTGATCTCTTCCGGAGAAACCGTTACCCAGCGCTGGGCCCAGAGGCTGACCGCGTCCATCACGCCATCGAGGTCCTGGCCCTTGCAGGTCAAGCGATATTCGATGCGGACCGGAGTCTCCGGGATGACGACGCGCTCGACGATGCCCTCGTGCTCCAGTTCCTTGAGCCGCTCGGAGAGCAAGCGATCATGCAGGCCGGGCACGGCGTCGCTGATATCGGAGAAGCGGACGCGCCCGCTGCGCATGGCGCGAATGATGGCGCCGGACCAGCGTTTGCCGATCAACTCCACCGCTTTATGGAACGTTGGGCAAAATGCAGTTGGGACGACTTTGTTTTCCATGACGCAATTTTATATGATGATCGAGCCCATTGCAACATCTCGTTAGCCACTTACTTGACACAAGCAACTCACTGATATATAGTAAGTCCAGATCGGTTCGTGAGGACGAACCAAACGTATTCCTTGAGAGGGAGTGGAAGTAACTATGGCTTCGATTTGGAAGATTGATGAGGCGCACTCATCGGTTGAGTTTGTTGTCAAGCACATGATGGTTTCCCGGACCAAGGGTCGCTTCACGAAGTTCGATGGCGCGATCAACCTGGACGAGGAGAACCTGGCAAACTCTTCAGCGAAGGTCGAGATCGATGTCGCATCGATCGACACGCACGACGAGAAGCGGGATGCCCACCTCCGCAGCGCTGATTTCTTCGATGTAGAGAATTACCCGACGATCACCTTCGTCAGCACCGAGATTCATCCTCGTGGCGGCGACAAGTTCCAACTGATTGGCGATCTGACCATCAAGGACGTCACCGAAAAGGTGGTCATTGAAGTCGAGGCGACCGGCATCGGCACCTCGCCGTGGGGTCAGAAGGTGGCCGGGTTCGAGGCGAAGACCGACATCGACCGCAAGGATTACGGACTGACCTGGAACGTCGCCCTCGAAACCGGCGGGTTCCTGGTTGGCGACAACATCAAGATTAACCTCGAGGTCGAGGCCGTCCAGCAGGCAGCTGCTGAGGTCGAGGCCGCGTAGGCTTCCCTCCTTTCTCAACGCACAAACGGCGGCCGGATTATCCGGTCGCCGTTTGTGTTTTCGTGAGCTTGCCTTCAATTGTTCAGGTGCGGAATGGGTGATCGTGCGCGGCCTCTGGCAAGAGCTCGGCAAGGACATCCGTTGGCTCCGGATTCCAGGGCAATGGCACCGTCCGCATTGTCTCGATCGAAAACCAGGTCCGCTGCATCTCCGGCGGCAACTGGTTGAACGGCCCATCATCCCCGACCTGAGTACGATGCGCCATCACGATCTCCCGCTTGCGATCGGCGAATGACGTCGTATCGATCCAGGTCGTGATTTCGGACGCCGGCGTGCCGAGAGTGGCGACGAAGTCCGGGTCCATCGAAGCCAATGGACCGTTCGGCAACTCCGCCATCCGGCGCATCCGCTCCTTCGGGGCGGCCGAAAAGTAGAGGTTAGGCGTTTTCCAGCGGCCGTCCTCGCCCGCCTTGAGTACTGCCGGCCAGGCAACCTTGTTCACCATGA
>DASQCG010000371.1:0-1808 GCA_035634825.1 Thermomicrobiales bacterium
CAACTCGAATTCGGCCTGCCACTCACCCAGCAGATCCCACGCATGGTCCATGGGACCGATATTCGGCACCTGCACTGTCGGATGTCGCATCGGTGGCCTCTTTCCCTGAGTGGGACCAAAGGGACTGGGGCAAGGACACGAGCACTTCGACCCGCGAAACGTACGGCCACTGGAGCGATTCTGATGCCTGACGGCATCGTACGGACGAATCTTTTCTTTTTACGTTTCGTACTGTAACGCGGCCTCCATGTCCTCAACCGAGGTTATCTCTATGCTGCAACTGCTCTTGACTGTAACCGCCGGCCTGGCGGGCTACCTCATGGCTAGAAGCTTCGTCCGTAATCGCCTGCGCTTCGTAGATGCGATCCACAGCGGCTGGGCGCCGCTGGTTGCCGGAGCCCTGGCCTTCGCCTTCGCCTGGCCCCTGGCGCTCCTGCCGCTCGTGAGCGTCGCGCCGGCCATCGTGTTCGGTATCGGGGCCGGACTCGGCACCGCCTCCGGAGCGCGAATCGTCAGGCGTGGTGATCCAACGCACCACCGACTCACGCCCTGATGCAAAGTAATGGCGAGCGTGCCGTTCGCCCGTACACTGGATCACACTTGGAGTGACGTCTATCTTGCGCCCATGACCAATGTGACCTGTGCCCGCTGCGGGCTTGAGCGGGAAAGAATGGCCTTCCAGCCATTTCAGAACGACCTGGGCAAGAAAGTCTACGAGGAGATCTGCGGCGTCTGCTGGGGCGAGTGGCTCAAGACGCAGCAGCAGCTCATCAACCACTACGCGTTGAACCTGCGGGACCCGAAGGCAAAGGAATTCCTGTTCCGCAACATGGAGCAGTTCCTGTTCAAGGAGGGTCAGGTCGGCACCTGACCGTCAGCGGGCCACTCCCAGCCGGAACACGATGTCGATCGCCGGGCCGTTCGGCTCCATGTCCTCGGTCATGCCGATCCGCCACTCCTTCCCGCCGTTCGTCGCCAGCATCCAGCCGAAGTCGAGCGACAGCTCCCGTCGGTCGAGCGGATGGATGGTCGTGTCGTGGTAGTACGGACTGTGATAGAACAGATTCGCGTACAGTGACTGGCGCCCCCAGAATCGCCACCGGATGCCCGAGCTGCCCGACACGAAGGTGGTATGCTGGTAGGGCTCGAGATCGCCGTGCGTCGGGGTGTAGCCCAGCCCCAGGCTTCCCTCGTAGATCAGCGGCTCGGCGAGCGGGGCCCGCACGGTGGTGATGAGTCCGGCGGCCGGCACGCCTCGGCCATATCCGGCGGGTCCGGTCGCGGTCGGGAGGGTGACGAGCGCGAGGGTCTGGAGATGGGGACCGACCCGGAGCCCGGCCGCGAGGCGGACATCACCCAGGAACAGGTCGCTCGGCCGTCGGGTCCGGTCTACTCCGTCCGGCAAGTCGAGCCGGTAGAGGAACGCGTCGTTGGGCCGCTCCTCTCGCGCCGCGAGCCTGATGCCGATCAGATCGTGGTACCAGTTCAGAAAGCCGTCGAGAAAGCCCGCGTAGCTGCCTTCGGCCGCCAGATCGGCCATGACGACGACCGACGGGCTCAGGTCCCGGGCGACGCGAAGGCGAAGCCGGAGGAGCTCGGCGTCGAGCGTATAGTCCGCCCGCGGCTCGAGGGCGAGCTCGATGGCGCTGCCGTAGTCCAGCGACAGCCCGAGACTCCATCCGCCGAGGCGGGGCGTCCGGTACGGCTCGAAGCCGAGCGCGGTACGCGACTCCGCCACCGGATTGATCGGCGAGTACGCCGGAAGCCCCTGCGCCTTGACCGCGGGCGACGGCAGGCCGAGCAGCGAC
>DASQCG010000372.1:0-5240 GCA_035634825.1 Thermomicrobiales bacterium
GCGGCCGAGCTTGGCCTCACTGCGGGCTTCTGGTCTTATTTCGGCTTTTATTGGGCCTCCCCGGCGATGCTGGCGGAGCGAGAGTCGCGCATGACGTAAACCGCTCCAACTGAAGCCACATCGACCGGGGACCGAGGCACACGACCTCGGTTTTTTGTTACCTGATTTCGGACGAGGAGAACCGCCATGATCGTCACCTTGGCCCCAGACGTACCGGACAGCACCCGATCAGCCATCGCCGAGGCCGCCGCGCTGACCGGCAGTGGCGCGCGCGAGCTGACGTGGGAAGACGGTATCCGCGTGGTCGCGGTCGATGGCGATCTTGATGTGAATGTGCTGGGGTTGCCAGGTGTTGTTGCCAGCTACGACAAGCACAAGAGTTACATGCTGGCCAGCAAGCTGGTCCGCGAGCGGAGCGTTGTCCGGATCGGTGACGTCGAAATTGGCGGCGACCGTCCGGTGATCATGGCGGGTCCGTGCGTGGTCGAGGATCGCGAGTCGACGATTGCCATCGCCCGGGAAGCTCAGGCAAATGGAGCTGTGATGCTCCGGGGCGGCGCCTACAAGCCGCGCACCTCGCCATATGCCTTCCAGGGCTTGGGCGAGGCCGGACTCGAGCACCTTGCCGCCGCGCGCGACGAAACCGGCCTGCCGATCGTCACCGAGGTGATGGAGCCGGATCAGGTCGACCTGGTCGCACACTATGCCGACATGCTCCAGGTCGGCGCACGCAACATGCAGAACTACCCGCTGCTTCGCCGCGTCGGGCAGAGTCAGCGCCCGGTGCTGCTCAAGCGCGGCTTCTCGGCGACGATCGAGGAGTGGCTGATGGCGGCCGAGTACATCCTCGCTCATGGCAATCCGAATGTCGTCCTCTGCGAACGCGGCATTCGCGCCTTCGATCCGGCCTTCCGCTTCACACTGGACCTGAACGCGGTGCCGATGGTCAAGGAGCTGACTCATCTTCCGGTCATCGTCGATCCCAGCCACGGCACAGGCAAACGGTCGCTGGTCGCGCCGATGTCGCTGGCGGCGATCGCGGCCGGCGCGGACGGGTTGATCCTCGAGGTCCACCCGGATCCGGACGCGGCGCTCTGCGACGGCTCACAGACCATCACGCTCGACACGCTCCGCGCGATTTCGGCACAAGTCGCGGCGATGCAATCCGTACTGAATGGAGTCCCGGTCGTCGCTTGAGCGCGTGACGGGTGGCATACACTGGTGGCATGACGATCCGCGCATTTCTGCATGAGGACGGCCTGCCATGATGATCGCGCCAGAGGAGTTGACCCGGCCCGACCGGCATATCTTCCTGTCGCCGCACTACGACGACATCGCGCTTTCCTGCGGTGGGACAGCGGCCGTGCTCTCTGCGGCCGGGCGAACGCCGGAAGTTGCGCTGATCTTCGGCGACCATCCCGATCCCGCCCAACCGCTGACCAGCTTTGCGCAGCAGCTCCACAGGCAGTGGGGCATGGGAGCTGCCGAGGTGATCTCGGGTCGACGGGCCGAAGAGCGCATGGCGTCCGTAGCGCTCGGCACATGCGACCGCTTCCTGCCGTTCCGCGATGCGATTTATCGCGGCGAGCGGTACCTGAGCGACGACGACCTCTTCGGTCCGGTCAAGTCCGACGAAGCCGATCTGGCGGGCAAGATCATCGATGAGTTGCGGCTCTGCGCGGACGGAGCGTCCAACACGCGAATCTATGCGCCGCTGGCGATCGGTCACCACGTCGATCATCAACATGCCTATCTGGCCGGTCTCGAGCTGATTCGCCGCGGCTGGGAAGTCTGGTTCTACGAAGATCTGCCGTACGGGCTCAAACCGGCGAACGTCGATGCCCGCCGAGAGCAGATCGCGCAGGATGGACTGAAGCCGGGACCAGCGGTGGACGTCGGCAGCCAGTGGAAGCGGAAAGTCGACGCGATCATGGCTTACCCGTCGCAGCTCAGCACAATCTTCGGCCAGTACGTCGGGGTCGGCACTTCGCGCGCCGCGATCGACGAGGCGATGAGCACCTATGCGCGGTCAATGGGCGATGGTGCGCCGGCCGAGCGCTTCTGGTCGCGGCATGAATGAACTGCGCGAAGGCAGGCGGACCTTCATCCTGACCGGCATCGCGATCCTGATCGTCTGGGCGATCCTATTCCCGCTGGTCTTCTTCTAGCGACAACCCCCACGAAGTCCCGATACCCCGTGCTGGCCATGGGGGGGCCGGGACTACGTCTTGTGCGCGATTTACCGGAAGACGCGGACCAGGAGGTCGCTGGCGGCGATACCGGTTCCGGCCATGTTTGCGCGCGCGCCGACAACCACGATCACATCGGTCAATGCCTTGAGCACGACCGAGTCGTTCGGCTCCGCAAGCGACTCGCCGATCTCCAACTCGCCCTTGGCCTTGATCGAGATGTTGGCGAACCAGTTAACCGGCTCCAGCACCGAGTCGAGCGTCACCGAGTCCTCACCCAGTGCCTCGATCAGCGGGTGCGTCAGTGATTCGTCTCCGTCCAGATGCGGGACGGCCGGCTTCGTCGGTTCACTCGATGCCATGAGCAGGTCGTGCCGGCCAACGGTATCGGTGACTAATTCGAGTAACGGGGTGAAGCGAGACGAGTAGAGCTTCTTGCCCTGCTCGACCATGATCGACTTGTTCTTTGCCCGCGTGACCGCGGTCGAAAGCCGCTCGGTCGGGTCGTCCGCGCGGAAGGCAACCATCTCTGCCGCTTGCCGGCCGTCGATCGTGACGATCTGAATCAACTGGTCAGTCCGCAGCTCGAACCTGGCCGCAGTGCCGGGTGTGATCCGCCGCGAAGCGATCGCCACCCGTCCAAATAATGCTTGCACCGATCGACCTCCCAGTCGAGCACGCTCCGATAAGGCAACCCGGCAATTGTCGCAGCCATATCGGCTCTGATTCAATTCCCGCCAGAGTCGGATTGTACGTGGGGTCGGGAGGACACCGCTGCCAGCGCTAAGCGAGATGACCAGGTTGGCGCTGCGAATGGGAGTCACTGCCTTCGGAGGGCCGGCGGCGCATATCGCAATCCTGCGGCATGAGGCCGTCGCCAAGCGGCATTGGCTGACCGAGCAGGACTTCCTCGATTACATCAGCCTCGCCAACCTGATCCCTGGGCCGAACTCGACCGAGCTGATCATGCACGTCGGTGCGCACGTCGGCGGACGGCGCGGGCTCTGGGCCGCCGGTGCGGCGTTTATTGGTCCGGCTGCGCTGATCACGCTCTTCTTCGCCTACATCTACAAGCGCTGGGGTACGTCGCCGACGGCCGAAGGAATCCTGGCCGGGATCGCGCCGGCGTTGATCGTGGTGATTATCTTCACGCTGATCCCGCTTGCCCGGACCGCGATCAAGAACCGGTGGTCGGTCGGGTTGGCCGCGGCGCTGGTGCTGCTCTATGTCGCCGGTATGAACGAGCTGCTCTTGCTGTTGATCGGGACGCTGGCATATCTTGCCCCGTTCGCAATCCGAGCACTGAAGGACCGGACCCTGGCGATCGCCGCTCCGCTCTTGCTCTACGCGACGGCTGCCGAACAGCCGGCGCCGAGCTTCTTCCGCATCTTCCTCGCATTCCTCAAGATCGGGTCGCTCCTCTACGGGTCGGGATACGTCCTGATCGCATTCCTGCAGCGCGATCTGGTTGACGGCCACCACTGGATCACGCAGCAGCAGCTCGTTGATGCAGTGGCGGTCGGGCAGGTGACACCTGGTCCCGTCTTCTCGACCGCTACCTTCATCGGGTACCAGATCGGCGGTCTGGGCGGCGCGATCGCGGCGACGATCGGCATCTTCCTGCCGGCCTTCCTGCTGGTCGGGGCGACGCATGGGTTCGCCGCCCGGCTCCGGATGTCTCGGCCACTTTCGCGCGCGCTCGATGGGCTCAATCTCGCCTCGAACGCACTCCTGATCGGCGTGCTGGTCACCCTGATCCGAGCCCTCGACTTGACGGCATTCAACGTCATCGTCGCTGGCCTCGCACTGGCCGGCCTTGCCTCTCGACGGGTGGGCCCGACCACCGTATTGGCAGGTGCTGCCCTTCTCGGCGTGGTCTGGCACGGCCTGTGACGGCCAAACGGGACTAACAGGTTAGACCGTAATTCCGCATACGCAGGTAGCATCGAAATCACGATGTTGTCGTCCGCCCGAACCTGTCTGACGGCGCGCATCTGGCACTTGTGGGACAAATACGGACCCTGCCCAGGAGACCGGCTGAAGATGAGTTCGACCCGAACAACCAGCGCAGGGCGAAATGAACGCTCCCGCTTTGGGCTGATTGCGGCCCTGATGCTCGTCATGCTGATCGTCGTCGGCGCGGCCACCTCGAGCGGTAGTCTGGCCGCGCAAAAGAAGGCCGACACGATCATCAGCCTCGGCGAGAGCAACGACGACGCCCAGCGGCAGGAGCTGCTCGGCTACTTCGGCGCCGGCGACAAGGCGCAGGTCGACGTCATCACCGTGGCCGACACCCAGAAGGCCATGCAGAATGTCATCCCGGGCTTCAACCTCTCGTCGGCTTACTCGTCCGCCGCGCTGACCTGCCGGCCGCTCGGCGACGGCCTCGATGTGACCACGATCAACATCACGCAGATCACCCCGGCCATGTTCGCGATGGCCCTGGTCACGGCCGGTGTCGGTGATGCGACGTTGATCGTGGCTGCTCCGGCTGCCGCCCCAGCGCAGGGGATGACGGCCTTGACCGGCATATTCCAGGCCTGGGACCGAGTCAAATGCGAGAGCGCCCAGACGACGCCGAAGCGTCAGCAACTCGCCCTTCGTGAGTTGGCGATCACGGTCGAAATCTCGACAGCAATCGGCGAGGCCCAGACCGGCTACGCTGGGTCGTTCGTCATCGACACCCAGCGAATCATTGTGACCAACAAGTACGCCTCGCGGGACCAGATCACCTCAGCTGTCCAGCAGATGGAAGCGGCCTACGGCTTCACGGTGCCGGAGCCGAGCCGGACCAAGCTGATCGATCTCATGGTCGACCTGGCCAAGGAGAAGATCGACTGGAGTACCTTCTCCGATGGCTGGACGATCGACTATCCGACCGGAACCCAGATCCAGATGCGCGGTGATGGCATCGCCATCCGCAACGCCCAGGCATCGGCCACGGCCAAGGCGGCCAAGGAGCAAACCGCCCGGGCCAAGGCCCGGACTGCGACTGCCCGGGCCGAAGCCGAAATGACCCAGACGGCGATCGCGGCCGATCTGACCGCCACC
>DASQCG010000373.1:0-16495 GCA_035634825.1 Thermomicrobiales bacterium
AACAGGGCGCCGCCTAAATCGTGGCCCGGGATCTCCGGATTTTGGGCCACTCACTGATATGCTGAAAGCTCGGCGGGGCGATCCGATTCGCTGATCCCCCGCCGTTTTGTTTACTGCCATTATCGACGCCGAAGGTGGCTAGCCGGAGCACGGTATGGATTCCGAAAATCAGGTCAACGGCGCGGACTCCGAAGATCAGGTCAACGAGGTGGATTCCGATGACCAGATCGACGGAATGGATTCCGAGGACCAGGTCATCAGTTCCGCAGAGACAGATATTGCGGAGCTGGTGCGGTATGTCGCAACCAAGCTTGTCCACAACCCGGACGACATCTCGGTGGAGTCGGACCTACGCGCCGGCACGGTCTATGTGAGCCTGCGGGTTCCAGAAGAGGAGATGGGCCGGGTGATCGGTCGCGAGGGCCGCACCGCCAAGGCGATCCGCACGTTGGTCTCGATTGCAGGCACCCGCCACAACGTACATGCCCGACTCGACATCGACGGGTAGCGCGCGGCAGCCTCAGAAGCGACGCCCTTTCACGCCTCCCAACCTGGCCCGCACCCGCGGTCCAGCGCCGGACACTCCCCTCGATCAGGTTCAGCTTGCGGTCGGCCGCGTTGTCGGGACGCACGGCCTGGACGGAGAGCTCCGGGTCCAGTTGCTAACCGACAATCCCGAGCATCTGCTGAACGCTGAGCAGCTCCTTCTCGGTGAGGCACGGACTCCATACACGATCGACTCGATCCGGTTCCACAAGGGCATGGCGCTGATCGCATTTGACGACGTCACCGGTGTTGATGAGGCGGAGACTTTGCGCGGCAGTGTCCTGCGCATCTCTGGCGCCGATCTTCCGCCGTTGGCCGAGAACGAGTACTACCTCTACCAGGTTGTCGGCATCGAGGCGCGGACCGAAACCGGCGAGGTGATCGGGACGGTCAGCGACGTGATCGAGACCGGCGCCAACAATGTCTTCGTGGTCTCTCCTGCCGGCGGCGGAAAGGAACTGCTCTTCCCGAGCATCCCCGAGGTCGTTATAGACCTCCGCCCTTCCGAGGGCTACCTCGTCATCCGTCCGCAAACTTACTGGGACGATCCGGAATAGCAAAATTCGCGCCGCATCAGGCGTTTTGCTGACCGGTTAGATCGCGGCGATCAGGGCGGCGATGAGGCTGGCGGCGCGTTTGCCGACCTCGGCCGTCGGGAAATCGCTGTATTCAGCCAGGTCGCTGGCGGCGTGGTATTCGTTGTTCGCGATGTCCTTGATCGACAGGAACGGGATGTCGTGAATGTAGGCAACGTGGGCGAAGGCGCCCGATTCGTTGTCCTCCGAGAGGCTCCCGTGCCGCTCGTGCAGAACGTCCAGGCGGTCGAGGCTCTGCGTCCAGATCTCGGATGATGCCAGCGGCCCGACGTGCACCTGCGGTTTCCGGTACGGCACTGACGACGGCCAGACGACTCCCTGCGGCCACGGCTCGATGATCAGGTTGGCCGCGACAGTCTGCGCTTTTTCAAGCAGCGTCGGGTCGGCATCGATGACCGCCGGGAAGATCCGCTCGCCCGAGACGATCGTGCCGCGATCGTTGTGGACCTCGCTGCCGTCGCGCAGGATGTTGAGCGCGCCGTGGTTAACCGTTTGCGACCCGATGATGACGTCACCGGGCATGATGTCGCGACGATGGGCGCCCGCGCAGCCATAGTTCAGGATTATCTCAGGCGCGTACTCTGCGACGACCCGCTCGGTCGAGGCGGCCGCGTTCAGCATCCCGATGCCGGATCGCACTGCCAGCACCTGGTGGCCGTCGATCGATAGATCGTAGGCGTCCCAGACGCCGATCGTGCGGTGCGACGTGGACGTTGCCAGATTGCGGAGGTGGACCAACTCCGCCTCCATCGCGACGAGGACTGCTATGGACGACATGGGTAACAGGCTCCTAGCGCAACATTGAAAGTGCGATGCTTGTGCTGAGGATAATCAGCACGCCCAGCGTATAGGCCGCGAATCGCCGGTCATTGCTGATGACAAAGCTGCGCAGGATGGCGATGACCGACGCCAGCGGCGTTAGCATGATGCTGATGATGGCCAGGTCGATGAAGGCGCTGCTGTGCAAGTGCACCAGCGCGGCCGGAATGTCGGTGATCGGATCGACCTTGTGGGAGAGTGGCTCCTGGCGGACGAGCGCCAGGATGATCCCAGTGATCATCAATCCGGCCGCGATCCGGAATCCGTTGCGCAGGACCAATGCCACGTCGTGATACATGCCGCCGTTTGCCGCGTGCCGCATCACTGTTGACCTGGCAAGGTGTAGCCGAACGCCTTCACATACAGCGAAATGCTGAGGTAGGCGAGGATCAATACGAAAATCAACGTCAGTCGCTCAGCATGGAGACGGCGAGTCAGGCGCGAGCCGAACTGTGAACCCAGGTAGATCCCGATCATGGCTGGAACCACGATTGTCGGGTCGATTTTCCCCTTCGAGTAGTAGACCGATGACGAGGCGACGGCGGTGATTCCGACCATGAACGCGCTCGTTCCGGCGGCAGCCTTGACCGGTACCCGCATCAGCACGTTCATCACCGGCACTTTTATCACCCCGCCGCCGACGCCGAGCATCCCCGACATGACGCCCGCGATCGTGCTCATGGAGAGACCGAGCTGAAGGCGCTGGGGGATATAGCGCACCGTCCGGTTGGTGGCGGGATCGTGGAACTCACCAGCCAGGCCATGTGGGTCAGGACCGTCCGAGACGAATTCGTTCGAACTGGCGCGCTTGATCGCCATCGAGACCGCCGCGTAGACGAGAACTGACGCGAAGATGAAGTTAATCGCTTGCTCAGGCGCCCAGACACCGACGATCGCTCCGACCAACGCGCCGATCGCGGTCGTAACCTCCATCATCATCGCGAAGCGGAGATTCGTGAACCGGCTCTCGAGGTGGACTGTTGAACCAACCACTGAGTTGGTTGCCACGGCGACCGCGCTTGCGCCGATCGCCAGCTTTTGATCGACGCCGAAGAAGAGAGTGAAGATGGGAACGAGGAACACGCCTCCCCCGAGCCCGAGCATCGAGCCGAGAACGGCGGTTATTGACGCGGCGACGCCGAGCCCAATCGATTGCGAGACGTCCAAACCGCGCCCTTGCCCCATCCATCAGTACAACGGCGATGATCTTAGCCGATTTGGGGAATCCCGGTGTCTGGTCGATTGAGTTGATGTTGAAACCCTGGTGATCGCCATGTTGTGGCTTTTCGATGTTCGGAGGGGGAACATGGTTGGTGATTGGGTTGGCCAGGGTCCCTCTGGGGCCGATGGAGTCGTCAGCCATGGACGGAATTTCAAGTCCGAGATCAATGCCTGATGATGTGGGATCTCTGCCCACCGCTAACCCTCCGCCCGGTCCTCAACCGTCAGGCGCCGTCACGAATGAACAGGTTCCGCTGTCGCGGAGGCAAGCAGCGCTTGCGGAGATCCGGTGCATTGGTGCTTCGGTGAAGTTGATGGTCGGACGGCAGTTGCGCATGCCGCCGGACCGCATTGACATGCGTCTCCGCTTCGCGGATGGAACGACGGGCCGAGTCTACCGGGAGACCGAGGTAGTCGATCGCCCGGTCGCGGATCCGTGCGTGCTGTTCGTCACATTCCGGCTGCGGCTTGTGCGCGGTTGGGGACATGCGATCTTCCGCGCGGAAAGCCTGCTCAATACTCCTCTGTTCGTGGGATATCCCGGCTTCGTGTCCAAGCTCTGGCTCGCGCATGATGCAACCGGAGCGTACAGGGGGGTCTACCAATGGGACGGGCCGGAGCGCGCTGAGCAGTATGCGCGCGCACTTTGGCGGGTGCTTGAACTGGTCTCCGTTCCGGGTTCGATCCACTACATCGTCGTGCCCGGATTGCGTCGCGACGATGTGCTCGCGACACCGCACCTGCTCGACCAGCCAGCACGGGATCGCCAGGACGCCTGGTGGCGGTTGGTCGCCGCGGCGTGATGGCGACGAACATCCTCGTCGTAGGCGCCGGACCAACCGGCCTCTCGCTGGCGCTACAGGCGCACGATCACGGAGGTCGCGTCCGGATCGTCGAGCGGCGACCGCACGCCATCCGCCCGTCTCGCGCGCTGATCGTGCACCCGCGCACGCTGGAGATGCTGCGCCCGCTTGGCGTGGTTGACGACATGTTGGCCCGGGCGGACACCACACCGACCGCCAAGCTGAAGCTGGGTCGCCGCTGGACTCGGGTACAGATCGGCGAGCTCGACCTCCGGGATACCGCTTTCCCGCACCTCACGCTTTTGCGGCAGATGGATATCGAATCCGTGCTCATTGCCGCGCTCGCCGAACGGGGTCTCGAGGTGGAGCGGGACACGGAGGTGATCAGTATCGAGAGCTGTTCCGCCGGTGCACAGGCCGTGATCCGATCACCCCGCGGAACGGAGTCGGCCGATTTCGACGCCGTCGTCGGGAGCGACGGTCCCGACAGTACCGTGCGTCGCTGCGCGGGAATCTCCTGGTCAGGCGGTTCCTACACGGATGAGGTCGTGCTGGCTGATGTCGAACTGGATACCGTGCCTGATCGAGACGCGGCGCACGTGCTCGTCGATCGACAGGGCCTGCTGCTGGTTTTTCCCTTGGGTGAGTGCGCGACCTGGCGAGTGCTGGCGACCTGTCCGGCCGGCAACGACACGGTGCCATTCGGCCAGCCTGGTCCACCGGTTTCGGTCGGAGCATTGCAGGCTTTGCTTGATGAGGCGGGGCTCGAAGCGACGATTTCCAGCATGGCCTGGTCGGCGCGATATCGGCTGCAGCACCGTCTGGCAGAGCGTTTCCGGGTCGGTCCGCTCTTCCTGACCGGCGACGCCGCCCATGCCTATTCCCCGGCGACCGGCCAGGGTATGAACATGGGGATCCAGGACTCGGTCAACCTCGGGTGGAAGCTCGCCTTCGCCGCCTCCGCCACTGATCGAAACGCGCTCCTCGATTCGTACGAGATCGAACGCCGACCGATCGTGCGCCGGGCGCTTGTGCTGACGCACCTCGCGTTTTGGGCAGAGGCGTCGCGCGGATTGTTGCCCTCCCTGATACGGGGTGTGGCTGGTCCGCTTGCTGCGCCGCTCGTGCCGATTTTGGCCCGGCGTCGGCGGCTAATTGGCGAATCGCTCGGCATGGTGTCACAGATGCGCGCCGCCTATCGAAATAGCCCCATTTCGAAAGAGGGCCAGCCCGAACTGGCGGGAGGCTCCCGAATCGGCCATCGATTGCCGGACGCGATCGTCACTTCGGATGGTCGCCAGTTCCGCCTGCATGCCCTGATCGCGAAACCGGGTGTTCACGTGCTGTTGCAGCAGGACGCAGATCCAATCGAATCGGAGGACTTCGGCCCGTGTGTCAGCGTTCATCGTCTGACCGGCACTGAAGGCATCGGGCTAATCGCGGTGCGTCCCGACGGCTATGTGGGGTTCCGGTGCGGTGTGGCCGACCCGGGTCAGCTGCGGTCGTGGCTGGCTCAGGTCGGTGCGTTCACATAGCGCGAATCGTTGGCTCCGGCTTCGCAACGAAACCGCAACGCCGGCGCCGGCATGTTGATGCCTCCGTGATGCCGGGTTGGCTAACCTCGGAAAAGGCGTTGCGGAAACGTGTCGGCGAGGAGTTGCCCAGTGAAACAGCTACTATATGGAACGATCGGGTTGGCGATGATCCTGTTCGTGGTCATCCTGATCGCAGGCGGACGGCAAGCTTCCCACGCCGATCCGGGTACGGCGGTGCCCCATTTTCAGACCGCGCTTGAGCGCCGGGTCATGTTCACGGATACAGCCCAAGTGTCGCGCAATCAGGATCCCGTGTACGTCCAACTCGTGAGCGGAGCGATACCGCCGGATGCGACGCGGCTCACCGTGCTGACCGATGAGAATTGCGCGCCAGACCGGGAGGGCGTCTCCCACTGCATCAATCGGGTCGCCTTCCAGACGACGCAAGGCCCCGGTGAGGCGGTGCTCCAGCATCACCACCGCATGAGCGAGGAGTCGTGCCTTGCCCCCGGCGAGTCCGTCGTCATCGTTAGCTAAGCCGCCAACAATATCCAGTGCCCCTCTCCACATTTGCATGAACCTGACGTTTCGCATGGGCGTGCAACTGACCGAAATATGCGACTCCGGCAGGGCAGGGCAATCGGAGATGGGCCGGTGTTACGGTGGGAAACTCGGTAGCCGACGTTGGGTCAGGTTATCGGGGGTGAGATATGGTACAATTATGTTCTTCAAGCGTTGTTCTCGCGCGCATGCCCCGGATGAGCGACTCCTCCAGAGATCACTCGGATCACGTTCCGCCTGAGCCGTTTGAATCGGTAAGAATTCAGTTTGTATCACGCCGTCGGGACGAGCCTGGCGGTAAGGAAAGTTGGCGGAATGAGTGACCGAAGCCTGACCTGCCGCGATTGCGGCCAGGAATTCATTTTCACGGAGGGCGAGCAGTCCTTCTATCTTGAGCGTGGTTATACCGAGCCCCAGCGCTGCCCGAGCTGCCGCTCCGCGCGCAAGGCGCAGCGGAACAACGACAGCGGCTACAGCAGTGGCGGATACAGCGGCGGCGGCGGTGGTGGAGGGTACTCCTCCGGCCCGCGCGAGATGCACTCGGCGGTCTGCAGCAGCTGCGGCAAGGAGACCGAGGTCCCCTTCCGGCCCACCGCCGGCAAGCCGGTCTACTGCCGCGAGTGCTTCGCTGAGCAGCGATCGAGCCGCCCGAGCTACAACCGCTACTAAGCCGGCCGCTCAGGCGTCTACGCTCAAATCAAATTTCAAGACTCTGGCCGACCGGTTCCATCCGGCCGGCTAGTTTCATTTCCCCGGCGCGCGCCGAATGGTCGGGTCAATTGATCGTCGCGCGCTAGATTCGGCCCTGGAGTTTGGCGAGCTCCTGTTGCGCCTGATTCAGCTCGAGTTCGAGCTTCACCATTTGACCGTCGCCCGTTCCGGCTTGATCGCCGCCGGCATTGCTGAGCGCTAACCGTTCCTGCTGAAGCCGGCTAATATCTGCTTGCAGCTTCCTGATGTGATCAGCTCTCGCCATCCGCTTGCCCTCGTCCGAGCCGGAAGGCTGGGATGCCTGGGATGACGACGCCCACGGTGAGCGGTGCTTGAGCCAGTCGCGGAACTTGTCCATGTTGCCGAGACTCCTTCGGTACACCGCATACATTGCCCAAGGCGGGGAACGTCCCACACATTCTAGTCGGATACCTAATGTTCGGCGGCGGTACGCGTCGATCAACGCGTGGCCCCGCTCATCGCCTGGTCTGCAACAGGGCCGGCCACACCTTGACGCATCCGCATCGAGGTTAGGCCGGTGGAAGAGTTGCCTCTGCGCATTCGTCACGCATGGGTGGATTCCGGAACCACGTCCTCGCGACGCAGCCATGCACCTAATCGACCTGTGGGCGGGGGCCGTACTTCTCGCTCCGGCGACGATCCAGCCGCCGGAGCCCCGTAACATACCCCACCGGATCCCATGGCCGGAGTCGCTCCCGCTCAGGCCGGTAGAGCACGGCCGTGTCGGCCCTTGCGATCGCCTCGCGCAGGTCTCCGCGGTACGCGGTGAGGCCCCGGCCGATCGTACGGAAATGCGCATCGGTCCCGCCGATTGCGCCGGCGAGCCGTTCGCGATTCGCCTCGTAGAAGGCACGCGCCTCGTCGTTTGCAACCGGCAGGGAGCGATCGCGCAGCCGCTTCAGATCGATCATGCTGGCGTTGTAGATCTCGACCGCCACCGGCATATCGAGCGCCAGGATCTGCGCGAAGGTAGGGAGCCCGCGACCGGCTGCGCGCGGGTGCGGCAGGATCGGGAAGCCCCCCTGCTTCAGAATCGCTTCGATAGTCGCCGGAATCGACTGCCATGGGCGTACTTCGTCCGTCAGATCGAGGCCAAGTACGTGGACATCGTGACCCCCGGCCCGCGCTGAGATCTCCTGGCCGACGTAGACATGGAGTGGCAACCCGCGCCTGGCCACCGCATCGGCCACTGCGAAGCCGGCGGCTATATCGTCGTGGTCGGTGATGCCGATCGCGCTCAGGCCCCGCGCGACGGCCGCCTCCGCAAGGCGCTCCGGCTCCCACCACCCGTCGGACCTGGTCGTATGGACGTGTGGGTCCGCGAGCAGCATCCCGGGGTCGTAATCACCATAAAAGACACAGAGATCGGCCATAGCCTCATGAGGCGCTGCTGAACGGGCCGGCGCTGGGTCGATCTTAACAAGCGGCGGGGAAAACGTTGTGCGAGTGACTGTCTCCTGTGCCCCGCTCAAGTTGACAGGCCGATCAGGTCAGTGTGAGACTGCGGAGTGGTTGGCCGGTTGGCCGACCTAATTCAGGTACGGTGCGGGTTGCTGCTGATTGCTTCAGCAGTGGACCGGGGGAAGCCGGTGTGAAGCCGGCGCTGTCGCGCAACTGTATCGACGGGTAAGCCGTCGGAGCCAGGTCGCCCTCCCGCACGCGTGTCCCTTGCCCTTCGCGATCGAGAGGGAGGACTGCCGTGAACCCGACATCCCAGTAATTACACGCTTCATTTTGCGTCCGCCGGCGCACGTTAGCGCCCGGTGTCGTTTCGCATTTGAGTGGGGAGCGTGTGAAGTGGTTTCAACTGTGTTGCACCGACTGTTTCTGATTGTTGGATTAATCGCTGTCCTGATTGCCGCGCCGGCGTCGGCTCTGGCCCAGGCGACACCGTCGCCCACGGCCGATCCAGCCGAGGCACTGAGGCGGGGCGTGGAATGGCTCATTTCGCAGCAAGGCGATGACGGCGCCTGGGTCGGGTTCAACGGAGCCAGCGACCCCGGCGTGACCATCGACGCGGTCATTGCGCTGGCCGCTGCCCGGAACGAGGGAATCGAAGTCGATCTGACCAAGGCCGTGGCGTATCTCGAGGCCAATGGCAAGGTATATGCGCGGACCGGCACCGGGCAGGCGGCCAAGCTCGCTCTCGCGGCCGCTGCCACCGGGCAAGATCCGACGACATTCGCCGGCCTCGACTCGATCGGGCAGGCGCTCAAGGGATACAACCCGAACACCGACATGTATGGCACGGGGCTGTACGACACCGCGCTCGTTATGCTCGCCCTCGGCACAGTTGGCAAGGAGCCTCCCGGTGTCGTCCTCAAATCGATTGACGGCAAACAGATGGGCGACGGGTCGTGGTCATTCGACGGAACTACGGGGGCCGGCAACGGCGACACCAACACGACCGCGATGCTGATCCAGGCGCTGGTCGCGGTCAAGCACACCGAGGGCGATCTGATTCTCCACGGGATCGAGTACCTGCAGGGATCGCAGCTGGCGCAGGGGTTCGCCTTCCAGCCCGGTCCGGGCGCGACGCCCGACGCGAACTCGACCTCGCTCGTGGTGCAGGCCCTGATCGCCGCCGGCGAGGACCCGACCGCGCAAGCGTGGCAGAACGTCTTTGGGTCGGTGCTCGCATTCCAGACGCCGAGCGGCTCCTTCAGTTATCAACTCGACCCGAAGGAGGACAACCTCTTCGCGACGGTCCAGGCATTGCCCGCGCTGGCAAAGTTGCCGTTCCCGGTGCAACCGGCGGCGACGCCGACGGCACTGACCCTTAACCTGGCGGCGATCCGCGAATCTGAATCGCGATGGGTCGCCTGACGCCGGTCAGCCGAATCTTCCTGGCGGCGGTCATCCTGATCACCGTCGCCTTCCTCGATCCTGGGACGACCACCGCAACTGGCTCGTCCCGGGCCGGGCTGATCGTGGCGCACGGCGACGGGCGGATGGCTTACGCGCTGGTCACATTCGATGGGGAGTCGATTTCCGGCGCCGATCTGGTCGAGCGCTCCGGTCTGCCGGTCACCGAGGTCAGTTTCGGCGGGCTCGGGGTCGCGGTTTGCTCGATTGACACGACCGGCTGCGATATCGGCGAGTGTCGGAAGCGGCTCTGCCAGGGACCACAGCGGGACGATCCCTACTGGCAGTACTTCGTCGAGAGTGGATCCGGGTCGTGGCAGGTCGCGGCGCTTGGGATCAGCGGCGACTCCGTGCCGGACGGCGGCGTGCGTGCCTTGATCTGGAGCGCAGGTACCCCGCAATTTCCGGCCATGACGATCGACGATCTGGCCGCGAAGTCTGGTCCGGTCGATCAGAACGGTGTCGGGCTGAAGCGGTACCAGGCAGACGGGACGGTTGATACCGGCGCGGACTCGGACAGAAACGACGGTCTCCCGTATGCCGGATTCGCAGTTGTCGGGATTGCGGTCGTGCTGGTCGGCGGCGTGATCTGGCGGCGACGATCCGGGCGGTCGCGGTGATGCGCGGTGAGCGGCTCACATTGCAGGCATGGGTGGTCTGGGGCGCTGCTGCGTCGCTGCCGTTCCTGCTCGGCCGGAACCCGTTCCCAATGCTTGTCGCGCTGATTGCCGTGCTCGGCGTTCGGATCAGCCTCCACTCGTCTCACGTAAATGCGGTGGGATGGCGACTCGTGGTCCGTGCGGCCGCGCTCTTCTCGCTGCTGGCCGTCCTCTTCAACGTCCTGACAGTGCGGACCGGCGACCGGGTGATCGTGAGAATTCCCGACGACTGGCCGCTGATCGACGGGCCGATCACATGGAACGCGGTCGTCTACGGGTTGCTGGCGGCGATGGGCGTGCTCGGCCTCGTCATGGTCTGGGCGACGGTCGGAACCCACGTGCATTGGGGTTCGCTGGTCCGGTTGCTGCCCGATCCGTTCGTCGGCTTCGCGGTGGCGGGATCGGCGGCGCTCAACCTTGTACCGCAGACCGTCGCCGCGCTAACCGACATCCGGGAGGCAACCGCCGCCCGTGGCTATGCTCCGACCGGTGTGCGTGGTGTGGCTTCCGTCGTGACGCCGATGATCAATGTCGGCCTGGACCGCTCGATGCGCCTGGCCGAGGTGCTGGAGGCGCGCGGCTTCGGCGGTCGCCGTTCCGACGACCGGCCCTCGTCAATGCTCCACGATCTCGGCTGGACCGCGCTGCTCGGCGGTGCCTTTGTCGCCGGGTATGGGCTAATCGCGGCAATCGGTTGGGCCGCGATCGGCGGACTGGTCGCCGTCGGGACGGGAGTCGTCGTGCTGGCAATATTGCGCCGCCCGAATGCCGTGCGCCGGACCCGATATCGCCAGGAGCGGCTCGCCCGCGCCGACTGGATCGTGATCCTGGTGTCGATCGCAGTTGCGATCGCGTGTCTCGCTGCCCGGAAGCATGATCCCCGCGCCTTCATCTATGAGCCGTACCCGGAGATCGCGATGCCGGTCGCATCCATCTGGCCTCTCCTGGCGCTGCTCGGCCTCGTTGTCCCGGCGCTGGTCGCCCCCGCGGATGAGCTGAGCCAATGATCGACCTGCGGGGTTTGCACTACCGCTACCCGGGCGCGTCGATTGCAGCGCTGCGGGGAATCGATTGGTCGGTCGCCGAGGGAGAGTTCGCGGTCGTGGCCGGACCATCCGGTAGCGGCAAATCGACCCTGTTGCGCTGCCTGAACGGGCTGATCCCGCACCTCTCGGGCGGTCAATTCGGCGGGACCGCGATCGTCGGCGGGCACGACGTCGCCAGGTACGGACCGCGCACGCTCAGCCGCGTGACCGGCTTCGTCTTCCAGGATCCGGATGGGCAAGCGGTCGCGGCGACCGTCGAGGATGAGATCGCGTTCTCGATGGAGCAGCTCGGTGTCTCACCGACGATCATGCGCAAGCGTGTCGAGGAGATGCTGGATTTGCTCGGTGTCGCGGCGCTGCGACACCGTGCCGTGCCCACGCTCTCGGGCGGTGAGCGACAGCGGGTCGCGATCGCGGCGGCGATGGCATTGCATCCCGCACTGCTGGTGCTCGACGAACCGACGAGCCAGCTCGATCCCTGGGGCGCCGACGATGTGATGACCGCGCTCGAGCGGCTGAATGCCGATCTCAGCGTCACGATCGTGATCGCCGAGCACCGGCTGGACCGCCTGCTGCCGCTGATGGATACGCTGACCTGGATGGAGGACGGAGGGATTGGCGCGCGAGGCGTCCTTGACGAGATCGCCCCCGCCTTGCCGGAGACCGCGCTCCCGCCGATGGTCAGGCTTGCGCAACGTCTAGGCATTAGGCCGATTCCGCGCACGATCAAAGGATTCAAGCGCACGCTGAACGGCTGGGCTCCACCCATACCCGTCCCCGACCCGCCATGTGCCGTCGGTGGGGCACAGGTCAGGGCGCAGAATGTCAGGGTTCGCATTGACGGGCAGACCTTGCTGAACGGAGTCGACCTAACGCTGCGCGGCGGCGAAATCGTGGCGCTGATGGGCCGGAACGGGTCGGGCAAAACGACCCTGTTACGGACACTTTTCGGCTTCGTCAAGCCGGAGTGCGGACGGATCGAGGTCGCCGGGCTGGACATGGGCGCGCGTTCTCCGGCTGAGCTCGGTGCGCGGGCTGCCTATCTGCCGCAGCGCTCCGGCTCGGTTCTTTTCAATGAGACGGTCCGCAGTGAGATCGAGTTCACCGTTAGGCATCGCGGCGGCGAGTGGCCGGAATGGATCGTCGATGCGCTCGGGCTCGCCGAATTGCTCGATCGCGATCCGCGCGATCTGAGCGAAGGGCAGCGCTTGCGGGCCGCGCTGGCAGCCGTTCTGGCCGGAGAGCCGCGCGTCGTGTTGCTGGACGAGCCGACCCGGGGGATGGATGGTGACCAGAAGCACCAGCTTGCGCTGGTCCTTCGCGAGCTGCGGGCGCGAGGAGTTTGCGTTCTCCTCGCGACGCACGATGTCGAGTTGGCGGCGTCATTGGCGGATCGGATCGTGCTTCTCGGCCACGGGGAGGTGATCGCTGATGGCACGCCGCAGGAGGTGATGTCCGGATCGATGGCCTTCTCGACGCAGATCAACCGGCTGTTCGGGCCGGGCTACCTGACGCTTGCCGACGTCGATATCGCGGCCGTCCCGGCGTTCGGGGATAATTCAGGGAGACTGACGAGCGCGTCAGCCATTGCCGCTTCAGGGTGAGTCACGATGTCGCTGCAGGATCTTCGCAAGGATTACACGCTGGCCGGTCTGCTTGAATCCGATCTCGATCCGGACCCCTTCGCCCAATTCCACGTCTGGTTCGCCGAGGCGCAGGCGGCCAAGGGGGTTGAGCCGAACGCAATGACGGTCGCCACGGCCGATGCGAACGGAGATCCGGGCGCGCGGACCTTGCTCCTGAAGGGCGTCGACAGTCGCGGGTTCATCTTCTATACGAACTACGAGAGTGCCAAAGGTCAGGCGCTGACCAGCAACCCCAGAGTGGAGTTGCTCTTCTACTGGCCGGAACTTGAGCGGCAGGTCCGCATCCACGGCGTGGTCGAGGCATTGGACCGGGCCGACTCCGAGGCCTATTTCCGCAGCCGTCCGGTCGGCAGCCAGCTAGGCGCGTTGGCATCGGCGCAGAGCACGGTCGTGCCCAGCCGGGAATACCTGGAGGCGACCTACGCTGAGCTCGAACAGCGGTATGCGACCGAGCCGGTACCGATGCCGGAGAATTGGGGCGGATATCGGGTCGTGCCGGAGTGGATCGAGTTCTGGCAGGGTCGCAGGAGCCGGATGCACGATCGCCTGCGGTACCGCCGGAATGGCGAGCATTGGATCGTAGAGCGCCTCGCCCCGTAGGTTATTCGAGGTTGAAGTGGCGCTCGCGCATTGATTCGAGGGATTCGCCGCGCAGCGCCTGAATCCTGATCACCGCCAGATCGAAGAAGATCGCCATGGCCAGCTCGAAGGCAGTGCCCATCGCCAACACGCTCGCGCTGCCGTGATCGGTGGCCATCGTTTGGGCCGGGATTGTCAGCGCGAAATCGGCCGAGTTTGGATCCGGCGCACCACGCTGGGCGGTGACCACCACGACCGATGCGCCGGCGCGCCTGGCAAGCTCGATCATGCTCCGGGTCATGGTCAAGTTGCCGGGACCAGAGCTGATGAGGACAATGTCGCCCGTGCCGACCGGCATCGCCGTCACATCACCCGCCATGTGAGCGTCGAACCCCATGTGCGCGAGCCGCATGCAGAAGCCGCGCAGGGCCAGCCCCTCGCGCCCCATGCCGAAACAAACGACCCGGTTCACCCCGGCGATCGTGGCGCAGAACGTCTCATACGCATCCGGATCGACCCGATTCAGGACGCCGGCAAGTTCGGCGAGGGTCGAATCCCGGAGATCCGCGAAAGTCGCCATCTGACCCTGCTCCTGCGCGCGCCCTACCCGAAGAGGTGGGTTGTCCAAAGGTCGGCTGTAGTTTGACGAAAGCTTAGAATAGAGCGATGCACACGCGCGTTGCGCCCCGGCCGTGCGTTATTCAGAGGATTAACTCTTGCCAGACCCGCTTGATACTGAACGAGAAGACACCGGCGCGGCAGCGGTTGAGGACACGACCTCCCCGGCGCCAAAACGACAACGCAAACCACGAACCCAGAAGCGAAGCAGGACCGAGCAGCGCCCGAATGGTCTGATGCTGCCGACGTTGATCGTCGACGACATGGTGGTCTTGCCAAACCTGACCATTCCCTTCCCGGTCGAGGATGAGGAGGCGGCGTACGTCTTCGAGCGCGCCTGCCGTGCCAGCAAGCGGCTGGTCTTCCTCGTCTGCGAACGCCCGATCGAGGTGCCTGACCAGACCGTGGAAGGCATTGCGGCCGACCCGTCGCGTATCAAGGAGTTCTTCGCTTCTTTCGAACACGATCCCGAAGATCCCGATGTCAACGGCTGGGTCGGCGAGTCACTCAATGGGGACTCAGGCGATTACGAAATTTGCCCAGTCGGGATCATCGCCGAAGTCGGCCAGTTTGGGCCTGCGAATCGCGTCCCGCAGGTCATGCTGCAGGGCATCTCGCGCGGCATCGTGCTGCAGGTTGTCCAGGAAGAGCCGATGATGGTCTGCGAGGTTGTCGCCCACAAGGACCCGATCCCGGCGAAGTCGCTCAGCGAGGCGCCGATGGCCGCGCTGATCGAGCAGATCGAGAACTACGTCAGCATGCACCCGGGCGCTCCCGAGGATGTGTTGACGATGCTCGAGGGGATCGAGGAGCCCGGGCATCTGGCCGACCTCGTCGCCATCTCGCCGGAGTTCACGCCGCTCCAGCGCCAACAGATCGTGGAAACGCTCGACCCGCTTGATCGCCTCCGGGCAGTCAGCGTGATCGTCGAAAAGCGGCTGATGGTGCTGTCGCTTCGCAACGCCATCGTCGCCGACGCTCAGTCCGGTCTCGACAAGCAGCAGCGCGAGTACTTCTTGCGCGAGCAAATCCGCTCGATCCAAAAGGAGCTAGGCGAGGGGACGGCCGAGGAAACGCTCGCCAAGGACCTACGCCAGCGTGTCGAAGAAGCGGGGATGCCCGAGGAGATCAAAGCCAAGACGCTCGATCAGGTCGATCGTCTCGAGCAACAACATCCCTTCTCTCCCGAGATCGGCGTCATTCGCAGCTACGTCGAATGGTTGATCGAGCTGCCATGGTCGATCGAGACCGAAGACGAACTCGAGCTCGATCATGCCGCGGTCATCCTCAACGAAGACCACTACGGGATCGACAAGGTCAAGGACCGGATCCTCGAATACATCGCCGTGCGCAAGCTCGCCGGCGACAAGCTGCGCGCTCCGATCATCTGCTTCGTCGGCCCGCCGGGCGTCGGCAAGACGAGCCTCGGCCGTTCGATCGCCCGCGCGATCGGCCGCAACTATGTGCGCATGTCGCTCGGCGGCGTGCGGGACGAAGCGGAGATCCGCGGACACCGGCGGACGTATGTCGGCGCGATGCCGGGCCGGGTGATCAAGGCGCTGCGGGATGCGAAAAGCAAGAACCCGGTGATCGTGCTCGACGAGATCGACAAAGTCGGTTCGGATGCATTCCGGGGCGATCCGTCGTCGGCGTTGCTCGAGGTGCTCGATCCGGAGCAGAACTCAACCTTCTCCGATCACTTCCTCGAGGTGCCGTTCGATCTCTCGAAGGTGCTCTTTATCACCACCGCCAACTTGCTCGAGCCGATTCCACCCGCGCTGCGCGACCGGATGGAGGTTATCGAGGTCTCCGGCTACACCGAGGCGGAGAAGCTGGCCATCGCCAGGCAATATTTGATGCCGAAAGCGCTGGAGTCGCACGGTCTGACCGACGACCTGCTCGAGATCACGGACGACGCGCTGATGCAGATCATCCGCGTCTACACCGAGGAGTCGGGCGTCCGAAATCTCGAGCGCGAGATTGGGGCGGTCTGCCGGAAGGCGGCGCGCTCGATCGCCGGGCGGGAAAAGCCGAAAAAGGTCAGGGTTGATGCCGACGACCTGCTCGACGTTCTCGGCGTGCCGCGCTACGAGTACGGTCTGGCCGAAGAGCAGGATGAGATCGGCGTCGCGACCGGCGCGGCCGTGACCAGCGTCGGCGGCGATCTCCTCTCGATCGAAGTCACGATCATGGAGGGCAAGGGCGAGCTGATCCTGACCGGTCAGCTCGGCGAGGTCATGCAGGAATCGGGCCGCGCGGCGATCAGTTA
>DASQCG010000374.1:0-4979 GCA_035634825.1 Thermomicrobiales bacterium
ACCAACGTTCCCGACCTCTCGGACATCCACACCATGGTCGCGCTCCTGGAGGCGCTCGGCGCCGAGGTCGAGTTCGATACCGCCAAGCACCGGATCCGTATTCAGGCCGCGAACATCACGACCACATCGGCTCCGCCCGAACTCGTCGCCAAGATGCGCGCCTCATTCCTCGTTGCCGGACCACTTCTCGGCCGCTTCAACGAGACCACCGCCTCGACACCCGGCGGATGCAAGCTCGGCGCGCGTCCGGTCGACGTCGATGTCCGTGGCTTTCGGAAGATGGGTGCGGAGGTCCAGGCGACCGAGCAAATGATCACGGCCAAGACGATCGGTCTCCATGGCGCCAGGATCTACATGGATTATCCGAGCCACACCGGGACCGAAAACCTGCTGATGGCCGCCGTCCTGGCAGTCGGCAAGACCACGATCGTCAACGCCGCCTGCGAGCCGGAGATCATCGCCCTGGGCAACATGCTCAACCGCATGGGCGCGCAGATCAGCGGTCTTGGATCGCCGACGATCGTCGTGCAGGGTGTTGATCGACTGCACGGTGTCTCGGACATGATCCTGCCGGATCGTCTCGAGGCCGGTTGCTACGCCATCGGCGCCGTGATTACGAAGGGCGAAGTCACGCTCCAGGGCGTGCGCGAGCCGGACATGCTGCCACTGACCGAGAAGCTGCGCGAAGCCGGGGCCGAGGTCTGGCATCAGGAGAGCGACATGCTCGTCCGCACGCACCAGCAGCTCCAGGCGGTCGAGATCCAAACGCTGCCCTTCCCGGGCTTCCCGACCGACTTGCAAGCGCCGTTCGCCGTTCTTATGACACAGTCCGAAGGACTCTCTCGCATCCACGAGCGAGTGTTCGACGATCGTCTTCGCTACGCCGACGAATTGCTCAAGATGGGCGCGGATATTCGCGTTGAGAAGTTCGCGCCGAATCGCTACGGCACGAAAGCGGATATCATTGGCCCCACACCACTTACGGGCGCCAACGTACGAGCGCTCGACATTCGAGCTGGGGCGGGCATGGTATTGGCCGGGCTTGTCGCCAACGGTCGGACAACCGTTTCAGACGTATACCACCTCGATCGCGGGTACGAAGGTCTCGTACCGAAACTCCGCCAGATCGGAGCGCAGATCACCGAGGTTGGATACGGTCCATCGGAAGGCGGCGCTAAATGACGGCAGGGGGATTGGGAATGGATTCGGTCGATTCCGTAGACACTGAACTCATGTACGACGGGATTCCGATCAGTGCGAGAGACGATCGGGCCGACGTGTCGACGCAGTTCACGGCCGACCAGCGCTCTGGCCAGCGCATCCTGATCGTCGACGACGAAGCCGCCGTGGCCGACTTGATCGAGGCCGTGCTCGTCGGCGAGGGCTATACGGTCGCCATCGCCCGCGATGGGGTCCAGGGCATCCTCCTGGCGCGCGATTGGAAGCCTGACCTCGTCCTGATGGACATCATGCTGCCGGGTATCGACGGCACCACCGCGATCCGGCGCCTGAAAAGCGACCCGGCGACCGCTGAGCTGCCAATCGTCGCCATGTCGGCCGGCCGCACTATTCGCCGTCAGTCGAACGAATTGACCGATGCAGATGCGGCGCTGGCCAAGCCGTTTGATATCGAAGCCTTGCTCGCCCAGATCGAGTTTCTGCTCTCTCGCCGCCGCGCCGAACAATAGCGCTCACCACACCCAGTTGAGCTACCCGCCGACGGACCACCGTCCGTCACAGTTCGGAGTGCCAGCGTGACCCGATCGATCACGATCGTCATTCCGACCTACAACGAGCGCGCCAACCTCGAAGCGATCGTCACCGAGATCGTAGAGATCCTTCCAGAAGCGAATGTTGTAGTGGTCGACGACAATTCGCCGGACGGCACCGGAACACTTGCGGATGAGCTCGCCAACCGGTTCCCGCGCGTCTCCGTGATCCGCCGGCCAAGGAAAGAGGGTATCGGCCCCGCCTACGTGGCCGGCTTCAAGCGCGCGCTCGCGATGCATACCGACTTCATCGCGGCAATGGACGCTGACAGCTCCCACGCCCCTGCGGACCTGCAGCGCCTGATCGCGGCCGCGGAGGATGCCGACCTGGTGATCGGTTCCCGGTATGTCGATGGCGGCAAGACAGTCGGGTGGCCACGTTCTCGCCGGGCACTCTCCCGGTTTGGCGGACTCTATGCGCGCTGGGTCCTCGGCGCGCCGATTTCTGACCTGACCGCCGGGTTCAAGGTGTATCGCCGCGATACCCTGGCCTCACTGCCGCTCGACCGAATTCGCACCGACGGCTACGGATTCCAGATTGAAACGACGTGGGATGTATGGCGATCCGGCAAGCGGGTACGGGAAGTGCCGATCACGTTTCATGATCGCGTTGCTGGCAAGTCCAAGCTCTCGCGCCGGATCGTGATCGAAGCGATGATTATGGTCTGGCGACTGCGGTTCTCCGGGCGCTAAGCGCCATTGCCTGCTCCACGGCAGCCAGCATCCCATCGCGAAAGACCGATTCATCGAATCGGCGGGCATTGCAGATGCACGCCTCTCTGCTGATCTGGGCACCGTCGAGCCGCTTCATGGCCCCGAGTAGCGACTCCGGGGTCTGCGCATCGAAGAGCACGCCCGTGATGCCATCCTGAACCGACTCGAGCGCTCCGCCGCGGCCAAACGCGATCACGGGCCGCCCCGACGCTTGCGCTTCGACTGCCGTCATGCCGAAATCCTCAACCCCGGGCAGGATGAACGCTCGACAGCGCTGGTAATGCTCGATCACCTCGGCGTGTGGACGGAAACCCAGGAACTCCACTGTTGGGGCGGCCATTGCCTTCAGCCGGTCCAGGTCCCGCCCAGCGCCGATGATCTTGACCGGGATCCCGTACGCCGTCGCGGTCTCCACGACGAGATCGATCCGCTTGTGCGGAACGAGTCGGGATACGACGAGATACCAATCCTCCGGAGGCGGTTGGCGAACCGGAACGAATTGCGCGACGTCGATCGGCGGGTTGAGGACAGAAGCGGATATTCCGATCCGCTTCGCCAGACGCCCAGCCACTTGCCGGCTATTCGCCAGGACCACATCCGCCCGGCGGTAGGCGCGGCGATCAAGCCAGCGGAACGGGGCGAACGCGGAGTGGAAAGCGCGCGCTATCAGTCCTTCAACCCCGGTCGCGCCGAGGTAATCGGCATCGCCGTAGAGAAACCGGGCCGGGCTGTGGCAATAGACAACGAAGGCCTGACCCGGCTTCGGCTTGATTTGATGAGCCCACGCGCTCGAATCGGCGATAACGACATCGTAGTCATCGAGTCGCCGCCGGATGTCGCGCATTGCCATCGGAAACAACGGCAGTGCTGCCCGGTGATGCTGCCGAAACCAGCGAACTTTCCCGAGCCGGCTCTCGTCGACGTGGGCACGATCGATACCCGGCAGGTCCGCGGCCGGATCGTAGAGCGTCGTGAACGTCGTTGCGTCGGGGAAGACCCGCTGGAGAGCGGCCAGGACCTGCTCTGCTCCGCCGAACTGGGTCAGGTAGTCGTGCACGAGCGCGACCCGGACCCCCATGTCAGCCCTCCTCCGCTCTTCCACCACGCGCTTGCCACCATTCATCGTTATGTAATCATGTCCACGGATATGAGATGCCGCTGCGATTCATTTGTGTTCATGTATCGGCGCGAATCACTATATCTTCGCTTCCCACCGAGCCATACCGCCATTTTCGAACATGTATAGATTTCCATCGGGTTTGACAGCATTTTCGAGAAAACCGTATGATCAACAGAACATCGCGGCACTAGACGTATGTCGAGACCCCGATCTTGAACACTGACTGTTTCGCATGACGCGAAACCGAACAATTGGAACCGCGCCACTACATCATGGCGCCCCAGGAGAGTATGACCGTGGATGGACTTCTTGTCCCCGTGGTCGAAGCGCTCCTCGTCGCAGCGGTCTCAATTGCAGGTACCCTGCTTTTCCTGGAGCGCAGCGCCAACTCGCGTACGCGAGTGGCTCAGCGCCAGGCTGATCAGGTCCTGCAAGAGGCCGAACAAGTCCGACGAGACGCAGAGATCACGGCCAAAGACGAGGCAATTCGCCTTCGAGGTGATCTGGACCGAGAGCTCACCAACCGCCGCAAAGAAATCGAACGTATTGAAAAGCGGATTGAGCAAAAAGAAGAGAACATTGACCGCAAGGCCAGCTCAATCGAGCAGCGCGAAACCGCGGTCCGCCGGCAAGAACAATCAGTCATCCAGCTTAAGGAAAACTTCGACAAAGAACGTGACCACAAACTGCAGGAGATCGACGATCTTCGCAATCGTCGACTCGGCGAGCTGGAGCGGATCGCCCAGCTAACTGCCGAAGAAGCGCGACAGGAGCTGGTCGCCGAAGTCGAATCCGAGGCCCGCGCCATGGCCGCCCGGCGCCTGCACGAGATCGAGCAGGAGATCAACGCCGAAGCCGAGCGCCGCTCGCGCAAAGTCCTCGCCACGACGATCCAGCGGATCGCGACCGATTACGTCGCGGAATCCACGGTCTCCGTCGTGCCGCTTCCGAGCGACGAGATGAAGGGGCGGATCATCGGCCGCGAGGGCCGCAACATTCGCGCCCTCGAGCAGGCGACCGGTGTCGACCTGATCGTCGACGACACCCCCGAGGTCATCACCGTATCGGCGTACGACCCACTCCGTCGTGAGCTGGCGCGGCGCGTGCTGCAGAAGTTGCTTCAGGACGGGCGGATCCACCCGACCCGGATCGAAGACGTCGTCAACAAGACGCAATCCGAGCTGGACGGCACGATCCGCGAAGAGGGCGAGCGCGTCGCCTATGAAGCGAATGTCGTTGGCCTGCATCCGGACTTGATCAAACTCCTTGGCCGGCTCAAATTCCGCACCAGCTATGGGCAGAACGTGCTCGCCCACTCGCTGGAAACCTCGGTCATCTCTGGAGCCTTGGCCGCCGAGATCGGCGCGGACATCAAC
>DASQCG010000375.1:0-2861 GCA_035634825.1 Thermomicrobiales bacterium
TGCAACAGACCGGAGCGGCGAGGGACGGAGATCGACAAGGCGATCAAGGCTAGCAGCAACAAAAGAGCAGTGGCGGGGCGCGTCTTCATACACGTGGTCTCCGTCAGCCGCGGCTCGCGGGACGAGTCGCAGCGGAGATGCGCTGTCTAGCTGTTCACCAACGGAGGTGCGTTCTCCCGTCAGGTTCCGGCGCTGAAGTCTCGGTCGGTTCTCACATCTTGCTTATTACATCCTACAGCAATAAGTGCCGTTTGACGTATCGCACGGCTGCAACTTCGTCAATGTGCCGGCTTGGTGCCGGCGATGATGGCGTAGCGGGTTACAAAGTAGTCGAATGCTGCTGGCGCCGGGGCCAACTCGTACATGATCACGAAGTTGCGGGTGTAACTGCGGGCGGCGTCGCCCTTGAATTGCGCCGGAAGGGTCTTGCTCTGGTAGCGATCGATCTGGCTGCCGTGGAGGATCGCGGCGTAATTGGCGACGAAGCTCTCCACGAGGCGAGCATCGCCCGGGATCAGGGTGACCGCTTCCTGTTGGGCGTCCGCCAGCGCCACCCCGTTCGGATCGGCGTAATTGCGCTCGATGTAATCAACGGCCCGGTTATCCCCGGCCGTGCCGACCCAGAAGTTGCCGTTGTCGAGCGGGAACGACGTGTAGGTCTGCCCCGGTTCACCCGGCCCGAACTTATCCTCCCAGTCAGAGATCGTCAGTCCCAACCCCGTGGACTCGAAGGTGCTGGTTTGAGCCGACGAGATGCGAGGCAGACCCTGGGTAGCAGCGGTAGCGGCGACGAGCGACAAGACCGTTCGACGATTCATTGATTCCTCCTGAGTGCATATTCTGGCTTTCTAACGATCATATCGAACCTTTGGTTCCGAACCGGTAGTGCGGTTGGGTAACTGAAAGCATGAAATACTTCCCAGTGATCTGTTTGTTTGGCTCGGGTAGGGTAGTGTCGGTGGGCTTGAGGCCGTCGGCAGAGCGGTAACCCTCACCCCCTGCCCCTCTCCCGTGAAACAGGAGAGGGGAGCGTTCGGGAGGCGGCATGGCGGTGCATCAGCGGTTTCGACCATTCAACACGAAGGACACCTACCCGGAGCAAAAACTGGATAACGACCTTTGCCAGGCGGTGCGGGCGGGCAACATCGTCTTCCTGCGCGGGCAAGTCGGACAGGATCTGGAGACCCGGGAGTCGGTCGGAATCGGCGATGCGGCCGCGCAGACCGATAAGGCGATGGCCAATATCAAGATGCTGCTCGAAGAGGCCGGCAGCGAGCTTGCGCACATTTGCAAGATTGTCGTTTACCTGACCGACGTGCGGTACCGGGAGCCGGTCTACCAGGCGATGGGCAATTGGCTGAAGGGCGTCTTCCCGGTATCGACAGGCGTGATTGTGACCGGGCTGGCGCGGCCCGAGTGGGTGGTTGAGATCGATGCGACGGCGGTGATACCGGAATGACATTTTCTTTGGCGGGCCGGTGCGAGCGAACCGGCCAATTCGGCGTCGTCGTCTCATCGTCGAGCCCGGCAGTCGCAGCTCGATGCGCCCACGTCGCCCCGGGAGTGGGCGCGGCCTGTACGCAGAACATCACCGACCCGCGATTGGGTCCGCTCCTGCTCCGGAACATCGGGCAGGGACTCTCGGCTCGCTCCGCCATGTCTCGCGTGGTTCGGGACGCGGCGAACATCGAATACCGGCAGCTGACCGTGATCGACACTAACGGCGATACCGCGTTCCACAACGGTTCCGGCGTCCTGGGTACCCACGGCGCAGCGCAGGGCATCGATGCGGTCGCGGCCGGCAATCTGCTTCGCGATGAGCGCATTCCGGCCGAGATGATCGCCGCGTTCGAGGCGAATCCGGAGACCGAGCTGGGCGATCGCCTGATCGCCGCACTCCAGGCGGCGGTCGCGTGCGGTGGTGAGATGGGACCAGTTCACTCTGCCGGGATGCTGATCGTCGGCGAGGTAGAGTGGCCGATCACCGATCTGCGCGTCGATTGGTCCGACGATCCGGTCGCTCATCTGGCCGCGCTCTGGCGACTCTGGCGTCCGCAAGCGCAGGACTACGTCAACCGCGCCATCGACCCCACGGCCGCGCCGACCTACGGCGTGCCGGGAGACGAGTAACGGGACTCCGGCCGCTTCAAATCATTTGGTCGGTTGCAGTTTGAGTCGCTGCTGGTTGCGTTCGCTGACGAGATCGAGGTATTCCGGATGCCTCCGGATATAGGAGGCGATGAAGGGGCAGAGAGGGACCACCTCCGCGGCCTCAGCCCGCGCGGCATCGAGCGCGCCTCGGGCCAGCGCGGAGCCGACACCCTGTCCCTGCAATTCCGGGGGCACCTCGGTGTGGGTGAACACGATTGCGTTTCCGTCGCGCTGGTATGCCGCAAACGCGGTGAAGCCGGCGACCACCAGCTCGAACTGGTGCTCGGCGACGTTGTCGAATACAGGTCCCAGGTCCGACATCGATTTCCTCGCTGTGGCGGGATCAAACCGCACCGTGTGATCCGGAGACCGGGACTGGCAATGTCCCGGTCTCCGTCTGCCAACTCGGGCCTATTTCCACTCCGGGAAGGACTGCGGTGAGAGCTTCTCCGCATCGCGGCCATTCCAGTCGTATTGCGCCATCTCCGGCCACATCCGGTCGCCGGCGGCCTGTAGGTCAAGCGCCAGCTTGCGGGTGTCGACGCCGAGCACCTGGCGGTCCTTGACGCGAATCTCGCCGTCGATGATCACCGTGTTCAGGTCCTCCGCCTCGGCCGAGTAGACGATGTTCTTGATTGGATCGCGCAGCGGCGACATGAAGATCGTGTCGCCGTCCCAGATCAACAGGTCCGCTTTGGCGCCGACCTCGA
>DASQCG010000376.1:0-3835 GCA_035634825.1 Thermomicrobiales bacterium
TGGTAGGAGGCCTATGCGCGCAATTACGGAAGCAGACCATCGGGACCGCATTCTGCGGGTACTGGATCAGGTGCGAAGCGAGCCCGAGCGCACGCTTTCGCTGGCTGATATGGCCGACATCGCGGCGCTCAGCCCGTTTCATGCGGTTCGGGTGTTCCGGGAGATCACTGGATACACACCAGCCGCGATCCAGACCGCCGTCCGCGTCCAGGAAGCGAAACGGTTGTTGGCCGCGGAGGGCAGCTCAGTGACCGATGCCTGCTATGCGGTCGGTTTCAACAGCCTCGGCAGCTTCAGTCAGCGCTTCACGGCCCTGGCGGGGATGAAGCCAAGCGAATACCGGAACGCGGTCGCGAATGCAGACGAGTTGGCCGATGATCTCAGTCGCTTGCATCGACAGCCACTATTACGCATGCACGAACGCCATACCGTCAGCGGCCGGATCACCGGCGACGCGAGCAGGCCTGCCTTCTACTTCGTCGGGCTGTTTCCGCCGGGACCACCCCAGGGGCGACCCCTGCGCGGCGATATCCTCGATGCCCCCGGCAATTTCGTGATCCGGCATGTTCCGGACGGACTCTTTGCCATCTACTGTGCGGCTGTGGCCCACCCTGAGAAGTCGATCGACTGGGTGATGCCCGATTCCGAGTGGCAAACCGGCGGCGGGCAGACGGTGCGGATGGTTTGTGGGATGCCGGTCCATTCGTTGGAGATCGAGCTGCGGCCCCGCATTCCCGTCATGGCGCCGCTGACCACCACCGTGATGGCGATCCCGAATCTGGCAGAGGACGCACGCTTCAACCACAAACTGGCCGTCTGACACGGCCAGGCCACGTGGTATACGACCGCCCCCACAGGGACTGCATGACGGAGACAGGTCGCACGTCCCGATGGGGCTGTCGTGCAATCTCGCCGGCGCGTCCATAAATAACTCGGCCCAGAAGCGAGCCGCGCTACGCCATTGTGGTCAACTGGACTGGCATGGCTGGCTCTTGCTCGCAGAGGGCAGTTACGTCGATCACTTGGCCGAGCATCCGACCAACGATCGGCTGCACTGCGACTGGATCGCCCGTCGTCCTCACGTCGAGCGTCGGCGCGGCGCCGAGACCGCGCAACAGGCCGGCCTGAACCATCACCTCGCGCGCGCGGCGCGCGACGGCGTTTCCGCTGTCGACGATTCTGACGTCCGGCCCGGCGAGCTCCTGGATCACGCCGCGCGCAAACGGGTAATGCGTGCAGCCGAGGACGATCACATCCACACCGTCGGCGACCTGTGAACGGACCCGATCTGCCAGCAAGTCATACACGGCTGGCCCGTCGAAATCGCCCTCCTCGACCCGATCCGCCAGGCCGGGCACTCCTATCGGCCTGATATCGAACCCGGAGCCATACCGCTCGATGAGGGCATGGAGGCGAGGACTTGCGGCCGTGCTCTGTGTCGCCAATACTGCAATTTTTCCGCTCCGCGTCAACGCCACCGCCGGCTTGACCGCCGGTTCCAGGGCGACAATCGGCACGGGAAAACGCTCCCGGAGCACCTCAGTCGCTGCCGCGCTGGCGGTATTGCAGGCCACGATGACGAGCTTCGCCCCACACTCGACCAGGTGCCCGACCATCGCCTCGCTCCGCGTCCGGATCTCTGCAAGCGAGCGCTGGCCATACGGGCAGAACCGGCTATCGGCGCCGTATTGGATCGATTCGCGCGGCAGCTCGGTTCGGAGCTGTTCGACCACACTGAGTCCACCGAGCCCGGAATCGAACACGCCGATCGGAGAAGAGGGGTGTACGTTCATACCCCAATCCTATCATCAGACTGTTGGCGTGAGAAAGTGCGGCAGGGGTTAGATCAAACTGACCTGATAGTGCGCGGTCATGTAGCCGTTCAGCTGCTCGACGGTGTCGATCAGGGCGTCATCGCCGTACATGAGGGCGCGGCTGAGGAGGGCGCCGATGGCCTCGCGCTGCGAATCGTATGCCGCGCGGCGAACTTCGGTGTAGATACAGCCGTCCGCATCGAAGATGAGTTCGGCGACCAGCCACTGAGTCGCCTCGACATCCAACAGCAGGAGTTGACTGCCGTTCTGCCAGGCGAACGGCTGGGGCGCGGTCTTGATGTGCAACGCGCGATCCAGCTCGACACGGCCATCGTTCGGCGAAGATGGCAACATGGGGTGCTCTCGAGATGATCGCGCAAACGCCGCGTGATCCATAGCAATGCCCTGCATACAGAGACATTCTCGGGGCAGAACGTCGACTGCGGTAACCCACTTCGGTTCGTGTCCGACAGGCAAAGGGTATCACCCAAATGGCCTCCGGCACAATGGTCCGACAGGTTGTACGGAGTACATTTCCATCAATAGTCCTGCCATGGTTCTTTCAGGCAGTGCCGTCCAGATCGGGAGAATGCGCGTCGAGATGCCAGAAAAGCCCAGGGAGCCGAAGAACAACGGAACCAGAAATAGCAAGCGAGAACCGATGATCCCCAACCCGACAATCAATGTCGCTGCGCGCACCGGCAAGCCGACCGAGGACAGCCTCCTCTTCGCGTGGGACCAGGAGCTGCGCGACCGAGCGGCGGCCTTCACGCACAGCGATACCTGGCGCGTGCTGCGGATCATGGGCGAGTTCGTGGCCGGCTTCGATGCCCTCGCCGAGGTCGGACCGGCGGTGACGATCTTCGGCTCGGCCCGGGTCACGCCGAGCCACCCGATGTACAAGGCCGCGCGCGAGGTCGGCAAGCGCCTGGCAAAAGCCGGACTGGGGACGATTACCGGCGGCGGTCCCGGCATCATGGAGGCGGCCAATCGAGGAGCATCCGAGGCGGGCGGAGTCTCGATCGGCGCCAATATCGAGTTGCCGATGGAGCAGGGAGTGAACCGATGGGTGAACGTCCCGCTCAATTTCCGATACTTCTTCGTGCGCAAAACCATGTTCGTCAAGTACGCGGAGGGGTTCATCATCTTCCCGGGCGGCTACGGAACGCTCGATGAGCTGTTTGAGGCCCTGACGTTGATCCAGACCGGCAAGCTCTGGAACTTCCCGATCGTCTTGTTCGACACGGCGTACTGGTCGGGCCTGGTGGAATGGATCGAATCGAGGCTCGAGGCAGAGGGCATGATCAAGCCCGAGGACCGCGGCCTGTTCAAGGTCACCGACGATCCCCAGACCGCGGTCGATGTCATGCTCGATTCATATCGCCGCCATTCCGAGCAGCGACTGCTCGACGAGGCCGATCGCGTGCCCGGAGATCTGCGCTAGATGGGCGCCACCGTCCTCACCCCACGACAGAACGACGACACGCTTGCGGTCCGGCTCATCGCCGAGGGCGACCAGTCAGCCGCCGACATCGCCGGCCAGTTGGCTGAGTTCATCTCTCTCGCCAGGAGCCGCCTCGACCTGGCGGTGTACGACTGCCGCCTGGATGAGGAGGCGGCCCGGCCGATCCGCGATGCCCTGCGGGACCGGCTCGACCACGGTGTCCAGATTCGCCTGATCTATGACGACAGCGCGAAGAAACCACAAACCCACGACCAGTTCGAATCGATCGGCGGCGACTTCGCCGAAGGCGGCACGCACGAGCGCGTCGACGAACTGGGATTGCCCGACAACCTGATTCGGGGGGTCCGGGGCGAAGGTCTGATGCACGAAAAGTTCATGACGCGGGACGGCGAAGCGGTCTGGACCGGTTCGATGAACTGGACCAATGACTCGATGACCCGCATGGAGAACACGATCGTCAGCCTCATCTCGCCGGAGCTGACCGCCTTCTTTGAGCGTGATTTCGATCAACTCTGGTCCACCCGGCAGACGCTCGAATCAGGCGCATTTCGCACCG
>DASQCG010000377.1:0-17004 GCA_035634825.1 Thermomicrobiales bacterium
ATCGTTCTGCGACGCGATGGCGACGAGATCGGCGACGACCAGTGGCTCGCTCCCGACGTTGACCGTGAGGTGACTCGCTCCGGGTGGGATCAGGATCCGCTCGCCCGGACCGCACGTGATGATCGTGACGTGGAGCGGATCCGCGTCCTGCAGAATGAAGGCCGCATGGCCATGCACAACGTCGTAGATCTCGGGATAACCGACCCCGTCCGGCGCTGAACTGTGAATATGCCCGGCGGTCTTGGCCAACTCGCCGCTCACTTCGCCTGGCAGGATGACGGTCAGGTCGTATCGCAGCCCATGGTCCGCTAGCAGGCGCGTATCCGCCGGGCAATGCACGCCGCGATAGAGCAGATAGGCTGGTCGATCGGCCACGTCGTCGAGCGCTTCGGGATCGGCCACCACGTCGCGTAGTTCCGCAAGTCGGCGCTCACCGCACCCGTCAACGACAACCTCGTCGCCGAATTCCAGCTCGCCCGTTTCGGAATCGAGGGCGATCGGCATGCCGATCCGGGAAGAGAGATCAATCACGTGTTACTCCAGATTTGCGTGCCGCTCTTCGATCTGTTGGGCAGCGGTGTCGCCCGCGATCATCAGGAAGAGCGTGTCGAAAAGTACCAGCATGCTCTGCTCGAAGAGCGAGCCGCCGGGTTGGATCGATATGCTGGATCCTCGGCCCCCCTTGGCCGGGGTTCGCAGGATGAGTCGGGTATCGGCCAGAGCGGCAAGTGAGCCGGAGGCATTGGTGCTCACGGCGAGGATGGATGCACCGGCGCGTCGCGCCTGCTCGGCGATCAGCACGGTGACCGCGGTTTCGCCGGAGCCAGAGGCGGCAATCAGGAGATCGCCGGCCTCGATCGCCGGCGTGGTGGCGTCACCGACGACGTGCGCGGTCAGGCCAAGGTGAACGAGGCGCATCGCGGCCATGCGCAGGACCAGGCCGGACCGCCCTTCGCCGAAAACGAAGATGCGGCGGGCGGCGGTGACCGTCTCGATTGCGCGTTGCCGCTCGGCCTCCGGGATCGATCCGACCGCGGTCGCGATCTCATCGCAGATCAGCCGGGCGAGGTCAGGCGCAGTGCTGCTCATTCCATGACCATCCGATCAAGTGCAGGATTTGCGAAGTCTACGATCCAGCCGTCGGCTAGTTCGGCAGTCGCGCCGGTTCCGGGTCCGATGCCGATGCAGGTCATTCCGGCGGCGCGGGCGGCGATCAGGCCGTTGGTCGAATCTTCGAAGGCGACGCAGAGGGTTGGATCGATGCTGATTCGCGCTGCGGCCAAGACGAAAGGTTCGGGATCAGGCTTGCCCAGCGTCACGTCTGTCGCCGTCACGATCGCATCGAAGCGCCGGGTCAAATCGAGCATGTCGAGCATCCGCAGGGCGGAGTCGCGCTGGGCCGAGGTGCAAACGGCTTTCGGCACGGACGCGATCCGGTCGAGGAAGGCGACGACGCCTGCGGTCGGTTGCGCGTGCTCGACGGCGAGTTGCCAGTAATTGTTGGTAACGCGCTCGTAGAGCGAGACGGCCTCATCGCCTTTGAGACCGACGTGGTCGCGGATGATCTGCATACCCGGCTTGCCGGCAAAGTCGCGCAAGTAGGCGTCTTCATCGACGGTTATGCCCAACTCCTCGAGCGGCTCGATCCACGACTGGCGGTGCAGGTGCTCGCTCTGGACGAGCGTGCCGTCGAGGTCGAAGATCGCGCCCGCGCACCGGAACCGGCTCACGACTCACCCCGGTGGTCGAGGATTGATCGCACCGTCGATGCGGCAACAACCGGATCGGGCTGGCCGAGAATGCCGGAGCCGACGATGACGATTGCCGGAGACAGAGCCAGGACAGACGGGAGTGTCCGCTCGTTGATCCCGCCAGCGACCACGATTTGCGCGTCGACGGCCGCCCGCACAGCCTGCAGATCGGCCAGCGGATTTGCGCCGGCGGCCTGGTCGTCGGTGCCGGTGTGGATGCCGAGCCAGCCGACGCCGAGCTCGACCAGTTGGCGGGCGCGCGCAACCTTGTCGGGCACGCCGATCAGGTCGGCGGCGACCGATTTCCCGCACCGTCGCGCCTCCTCGACCGCAGCCAGGACGGTGGCATCGCTGGCGCATGCGAGGACGGTCATGAGGTCGGCGCCGGCCCCGAACGCCATCTCCGCCTCCAGCGCACCGGCGTCCATTGTTTTCATGTCGGCCACCAGCAGGTGATCGGGCGCGAGGGAGCGGAGCGATCGCACCGCATCCAGGCCATGGCGCTTGATCAACGGAGTGCCGGCTTCGACGACATCAATCAGTGGCAGGAGCGGCACGATCACACGGGTCAGCGCTTCGAGCGGAACGAGATCGACGGCGAGTTGCAGTTTCGTCATGACGCGAATGCCTCCGCGGGTTTGGTGATTGGGCGGGCCAGCCAGCGGGCGCCGTAGCCGGCGGCGGCAATTGCCAGCAGCAGGAAGAGCGGCTCGACGGCGAAGGCGACCCGGATATCGGCCAGGTCGGTCAGGATGCCGAAGATGAGCGGTGCGACCAGCATCGAGATCCCGCTGGCCAGGGACAGGCGCGATCCGGCCGCGCTCGAGTTGAATTCAGCGGCCTGGAGGCCGATCGACGTCGTCAGGGGGTAGAGATTCGAGATGCCAATACCCGCCAGGAACAGACCGATAAGCGAGAGCGCCAGCACTGGGCTCAGCCAGTGGGCGACGATGCCGACGCCGGCCAGGGCAAAGGTGATCCGTAAGAGGCGGATCGGCGCGATTCGCCGCACCAGACGGCTTCCGGCAAAGCGCCCGACAATCATGCCCCAGAACAGGAGTGAGAGCGCAGTCGCGGCGCCCGCTTGCGACATCCCCCGATATTCGAGGAGCACGGCGGCGCCGAAGATCAGGCCGAACTCGAAGGAGTCGGTGAAGACGAGCGTCAGCCAGAAGGACCAGAAGCCGCGGTTCAATGGTTGCCCGTGCTCCGCATAACCGGGATGCGATCCGGCTTCCGGAATCGGCGTGCGGCGGAAATTCGCGGCGAGGAGCCCGAGCATCCCGACCGGCACGATCGCCGCGCCGCCCCAGCCGAACCCGAGGCGCTGGCTGAGCCCGACCACGGCGGGGACGATTCCGCCGATCACGCTCGAGACGAGCGACGATTCGGCCAGCGCGACGGCCCGGTTTTCACCCTGGTGATCGGAGAGCGCGGCGGGCGTCAACGCCAGCACCAGCGAGCCGAGCACACCGATGAACAACAGCGCGATCGGCAGGGTCAGCCAGACCACCGGCGCCAGGGCCAGCAGCACCATCCCGAGCACGATACCGATCATGCCCAGCCAGACGGCCGGTCGCCGCCCGATGCGTGTCGCGACGCGGTCGGCCATCATGCCCATCGCCATCATGCCGAGCGCGATCGCGCTGACATGGGCGTTGGTCAGGGTGGCCGAGATGTCGAGGTCGTTGCGCAGGGCGGGCATGACCGCGCCCATCGAGTGGAACACCGACCGGTGCATCCCGGTGGTGGCCAACAGGAATAGCGTGATCGTGTCCCGGCGATAGGGACGGGCGTCGACCATCGGCCGCGATCTAGGCGAGTTTGGCGCCGGTAATGTCGATCAGGATGCCTTCGTTCGGTTGCAGGACCATGAACGTCAGACTGATCTTGCCGGTGCGGTCCTTTCCGGTCGAGGTGACGACCTGTCCGGTGCCGGTGTAGGGCAGCGTGAACTGGTGCTCCTGGTTCGTGAGATTGAGCGCAATCAGCACCCGCTGTCCGGCCGTGCTCCGCGTGTAGACGAAGCATTCGTCCGGTACTCCGTCGATCGCGGCGTAATCGCCGACGGCCAGGGCTGTATGCGATTTGCGCAGCTCCAGCAGTTCGTTGGTCAGGTTCAGGATCGACTTTGGATCGGCCTTCTCGACCGCGACGTTGCGTGTCTCGTAGTCCGGCGCGAGTGGGAGCCAAGTCGTGACGCCCTCCGGCGCGAAGCCGGCGTTCGGAGACGCGTCCCATTGCATGGGTGTGCGCTCCGGGTCGCGGCCCATGCCAATGCCGGGAACGCGGAGGCCGGCGGGGTCCTGCTCCTGGTCGGGCGGGATCTCGACATTCTCCATGCCCAACTCCTCGCCGTAGTAGATCGTCGGCGTACCGCGGAGGGTGAGGAGCAGCATCATCGCGACCTTGGCCTGGGGCGGGCCCACGCGGGTCGCGGTTCGCCAGTCGTCGTGATTGCTGAGCACGTAGTTCGGCCAGGCACCGGCCGGGAGTGCCGCCTCAATCGAGTCGACGTGGGCACGGACGCTCTTCGCGTTCCACTGGGCCCGAAGCAGGCCGAAGTTGGCCGGCATGTGCATCTCGTTGAGCTGCTCGCCGTAGAGCGAGGCCCACTGGACCGGCTCGAAGACGTGCGTCTCGCCGATCATGAAGCGGGGCTGGGTCTCGGTATTGAAGGAGTCGATGACCGCGCGGATTTCCTGGTAGGTGGGGTGGAGGTCGGCGTGCATGCGGTCCATGACGTGGAGCTGGGAATCGAAATCACCCATCGGTTTGTGGAGAATGCCCGGTGTTTCGTTCGCAGGATTATCGCGGAGCTCCGGATCCTTCATGATGTGATGGGCGACGTCGAACCGGAAGCCATCGACGCCGCGTCGCAGCCAGAAGCGGAGCGCGTCGAGCATCGCTTCCTTGACCTCGGGGTTGCGCCAGTTGAGATCCGGCTGCTGGGGCAGGAAACCGTGGAGGTAGTACTGGCCCGTTGCCTCATCGAGGGTCCAGGCCGGGCCGCCGAAGGTTGCCAACCAGTTGTTCGGCGGCGATCCATCCGGCTTCGGATCCCGCCAGACATACCAGTCGCGCTTCGGGTTGTCGCGGCTCGAGCGGGACTCGACGAACCACGGGTGCTGGTCGGATGTGTGATTTGGAACGAAGTCGATGACGACCTTGAGGCCGCGGGCATGCGCCTCTTCGACGAGTGCGTCGAAATCGGCCAGCGTGCCGAAGAGCGGGTCGACATCGCGGTAGTTGGAGACATCGTAGCCGAAGTCGGCCATCGGCGATGGGTAAAAGGGCGAGATCCAGAAGGCATCGATGCCGAGCCAGCTCAGGTAGTCAAGTCGTTCGGTGATACCGCGCAGGTCGCCGGTGCCGTCGCCGTTGCTGTCCTGGAAGCTTCGTGGGTAGATTTGATAAATGACGCCGCGCTTCCACCACGGAAACGAGTCAGCGTCGGTCTGAACGTTTTCGATCAATGAGGAATCCTTGCCGAGGCACCGCAGCCACCCGTTATCTGCGTAATTCTACCGCGTTCTGGCCGTTCGCTTCTTGACATATCGACGCGCGAACTGCTGACACAGACATTTGGCGCGCGATCGCGCCGGGATTCGCGTATCTCCGCCGGGGACTGCCTGCCGTTACGGCAGGACTGAAATATCGGAATGGGAGGGAGTCCTCATTCGGCGGCTCGACTGACCTGCCGGGACAACAATGTTGGGGGACGATGGATTGTCTGCGGACTTCTGTTACGATGCTGACAATTTCGTTGCGGAAGCGGTGGTCTGGATCCAGGCAGGAGACGAGCTGTGGCAACGCGGGCAGAGGTCTTGGCGGAGCGGATTGAACAGGGCGCGGAGGAGTTCATCGCGGCAGTCGAGAGTTTGAGCGACGAGCAGTGGCAGACGCCGTGCGGGAGCGAGCAGCGGTCGGTCGGTGTCCTCGTCCATCATGTCGGCACCATGTACCCGATCGAGGCCGATGTGGTGCGGATGCTCGCTGAGAATGGCGAAGCGCCCGGGGTGGACTGGCCGGCGGTGCACGGAATCAATGCCGACCACGCCACGACCAACGCGGCTGCGGACAAATCGGTTGCCATCGCACTGGTGCGCAACAACGTGCAGGCAGCGGTAGAGACGGTCCGAGGTTTGAGCGATGCGCAGCTGGATCGGGTGGCGCCCAACGCACTCGCCTGGAATGCGCCGATGACGGTCCAGAATTTCATCGAGAATCACCCGATTGCCCATCCCTATAGTCACCTGGAAAGTATCCAGATCGCGCTGAACGGCGCATAGGACGATGCGCCGGAGTGCCGGACCCCGCCCACCGGTCCGCGAGCAGGACCAGACAACGGTACTGGGTCGATTCACCTAGACGCGTCGGAAAATTGGGTCTGACGGTGATTGCGTTCGGTAGGTAAACCGGTCAACGTATAGATCGTGAGCTTTCGCCGTCCCACGAGAGACACGAACTCCCGGCGCCGGAGCAAAGGCGCCCGGAACCGGCCGGCGGCAGTGTGTTGGGGGCAGCCGCACCCTGCCGCCGGCGCGACCGTCTGCATGCCCGGGGAAGCGGCTACCGCTTCATCCAGGGGTCGAGCGCGTCCCGCAATCCATCACCCAGGAAGTTGAAGGCCAGGACGGTCAGCGAAATCGCCATCGCCGGGAAGATCAGCATGTACGGGTGCGAGCGCATGCTCACGATCGACTCGCTGATCATCAACCCCCAGCTGGGCATCGGTGGGATCACGCCCAGGCCCAGGAAGCTGATGCCCGACTCGGAGAGGATGGCCGACGGGATACCCAGCGTCGTCGCGACCACGATCGGGGCGATGGTGTTCGGCAGCAGGTGGCGGAACATGATCCGGCCGCGGCTGGCCCCGAGCGATTCGGCGGCAGTCGAGAAATCCTGCGACTTGAGCGAGAGCGTGTTGGCGCGGACGATGCGGGAGACGGTCAGCCAGCCGATTAGCCCAAGGCCAATGTACACGCCGACCAACCCGCCGGTGGCCTTGTCGATTTTCGAAATGTACTCCCAGAATCCGCCCGGGTTGCTGTTCAGGGTGCCGCGCAGGTAGGTCATGATAATGATCACGAAGAGCAGGCTCGGCATCGCATAGAGAATGTCGACGATGCGCATGATCACGGTGTCGACCTTGCCGCCGAAGAATCCGGCGGCCAACCCGGCCGGTACGCCGATCAGCAGAATTACCGCCTGCACGACCAGCCCGACGGTCAGCGAGATCCGCGCGCCGAAGATGAGCCGGATGAAGATGTCGCGCCCGAGCTGGTCGGTCCCCATCGGGTATTCCCGGGACGGACCCTGGGTGATCGCGTCGTAGTTCTGCTCCGCGTAGGTGCGTGGGTAGATCTCCGGGACGATGATCGCGGAGAGGCCGAGGACGATGATGAAGACCGCCGAGATGACGGCCAGCTTGTTCCGGGTCAGCTGGCGAAGCGCGCTGCCCCAGAAGCCCTCGACCCTGCCGGCCTTCGCGGCGATTTCGGCGGATGGAATCAGGGCGGATGTTGCGGTGGCCATGGCTAGTTGCTCATTCGCGGATCAAGCAAGGGATACAGTATGTCCACGATCAGGTTCATGACTGAAACCAGTGCCCCGAACAGCAGGACCGTGCCCAGAATGACCGGGTAGTCCCGCGAGGTGATCGATTCGACGAAGTAGCGGCCGATACCCGGCACCTGATAGATCGTCTCGACGTAGAACGAGCCGGTCACGACATCGGCGAGGATGATCGCGCCGACGGTGACGACCGGCAGGAGCGCGTTCCGGATTGCATGACGGGTGATCACCACCGTTTCGTTGAGACCCTTGGCTCTGGCAGTACGGACGTAATCGGCCGAGAGCACGTCGAGCATGCTCGAGCGGGTGTACCTGGCCAGGACCGCCGCCGGGTAGAGGGCCAGCGCGACGGCCGGGATGATTACGCGCGTGTCGGTGATGCCGTTCCAGCCACCGGTGGGCACGAGGTGGAGTTGGCTGGAGAGCAGCAGCACCAGCAGTGAAACGACGACGTACGACGGCGTCGAGATGCCGGCGATCGAGATGAAGCCGCAGACGTAGTCGGCTGTGCGGTTGTGGTTGATTGCGGCGATTACGCCGAGGGTGATGCCGGCGAAGACGGCCAGCATCATCGCGACGATGCCGAGCTGGAGCGAGATCGGGAAGGTGTCCTTGATGATGTCGGTCACGGTGCGGGAGCGGGAGGTGAACGACGGGCCGAAATCGCCGTGGAGGACATTCCACAGGTAATCGGTGTACTGGCGCCAGAGTGGCTTGTCGAGGCCATAGGCGGCATTGAGCCGCTTGAGCACGAGGGGAGGCACCGGTTTGTCGCCCTGCGACCACGGTCCGCCCGGCGTGGCGTGGATCAGCACGAACGTCAACGTGTAGATCACCAGCAGCGTCGGGATGAGCATCAAGACGCGTCTGACGATATAGGCCCCGCGATTCCCCACGAACGATCTGCCTGTCTTGCCCGATTACCAGCGGGCGGATGAACGATGCGGACTGGCCAAATGGCTGACCAGTCCGCGAGCCGAATCCTAATGCGCGGCGATCTTGATCGTGCGCAGATGGACATACGAGAGTACCGGCTGGAAGTAGATGTCCTTGACGTACGGCTTCACCGCCCGAACTGCCTTGTCGCGCAAGAGCGGAATGATCGGCGCCTGGTCGACCAGGATCACCTCGGCCTGCCCGTATTGTGCGTCACGCTCCTCGGCATTGGTATTGCCGACGGCCGTCGCGCAGATCTGGTCGAACTCATCGTTCTTCCAGTGGTTGCGGTAGTGGTCGGCCGAGCTGGTGAAATTCTGGTTGAACCAGTTGGAGGCGTCGGCGAAGTCGGAGCCCCAGGATCCGGTGTAAACGCCGAACGACTGCGTCTCGCGTGATGCGCGCCAGTCGCTGTAGGTGCTGTCCTCGATCGGCGACATCGTGACCTTAATGCCGAGGTTATCCTGCCAGGCGCTCTGCAGGTACTCGGCGACCGTCTTGTTGAACGCGAGGTTCAGGAAGACGAAGTCGAGTGTGATCGAGCTGGGGTCGATTCCGGCCTGTTGCAGGAGGGCCTTGGCCTCGTCGATACCCTCGGGCATGGCCGAATCAGGGTTGTGACCCGGGATGTCATTCGGCAGGACCGTGTAGGCCGCCTCGTACTCGTCCTTGAGGATCGTCTTCGAGAGCGTTTCACGGTTGATCGCCTTGGAGAGCGCCTGCCGGAACTCGACCTTGCTGGTCGGCTCATGGCTGCAGTCGGAGACCACGAAATAGCAGTTCGAGCGCTGGAAGCGGACCAGTTCGGCGTTTTTGGCCGGGTCGGCGTAGATTCGCTCGAGGTCCGGACCACCCGGCGCGCAGTAATCGAGCTCATTGTTCTCGTAAGCAACGTAGGCCTGCGCAGTCGGATCGGCGAAGAGCGTGTAGGTCGCCTTGGTCAGTGTCGGCTTCTCGCCGTAATAGCTGTCGTTCCGCTCGAGCACGATCTTCTGGTCGTGGGTCCACTCGGTCATCTTGAACGGACCGTTGCTGACGATGTTCTCGGCCTCGACCCACTGGTCGCCCTTGGCATCGATCACGTGCTTCGGCACCGGCACGAAGGTCCAGGTCGAGGCGAGCAATGGGAAGAACGTGGTTGGCGCCTCGAGATCGACCACGAGGGTGTAGTCATCGGTCGCCTTGGCGCCAAACTCGCTGATATCGGCCTCGCCGTTAGCGATCTTTTCGGCGTTCTTGATCGGGTACATCGCCGGGATGTACTGGGAGAGCGTATTCGGGTCGAGCACACGGGACCAGGCGTAGACGAAATCGTTGGCGTTGAGCGGCGTGCCGTCCGACCAGGTCACGCCCTGGCGGATGTGGAATGTGAACTGGGTCGCGTCCGCGTTGATGTCCCAGCTCTCGGCCACGCGAGGGACGACTTCGCCGGTCTGCTGATCGATGCCGACCAGCCCGTCGAAGATGTTGAAGAACATGTTCAGCTCTCCGTCGTCGCCGTAGCTGACGCCGGGGTCCATGGTGGTTGGCTCGGCGTTCGGCAGGCGCATGGCCTGATCGGCGGCGAGCTCACCGGTAAACGCCGGGATCGGGGTCGCCTGATTGACCGGTGTCGCGGCTTCCGGTGTCGCAGCCTCCGGTGTCGCCTGGGCGCCGGCCAACATCGGGTGACCGAGTCCCGCGATCGTCGTGAAGGCGCCCGAGGCCAGGAGCCCCTGGGTGAAACGGCGGCGGTCGAGTTGCCGCTGGGTGAGCGGCTTGCGGAACGGCGATCGGTCGGTGTGATCAGACATGCACGTTTCTCCCCAGGCGGTGCCCGCCATCGCATTTCAGGGCAAACCAACGCGGTTTGCGGCCCCGCGATTTCCGACGACAAGTTCTGGCGAACGCAATCAGACCGCGGAGCTAACCCCGCGGCCTGATTCGCAGTCCGATGCGTCTGCGCAATGTGCGCTGCCACCAAAGGAACTGGATGGTTCGGCCCCGTCGTCGTGAATCACTCCGGAAGGGTAGACCTGCGCCGGAGAGCATGTCAACGCAGTCTAGGCAGGAACGGCCGCACCTGCGACCAGGCGGCCGCGGGAGCGGTCGTAGTCGGGGAGGAGACCTTCGACCTTCAGGAGCTCGGCGTTCAGGATCGAGGCACCGGCGGCGCCACGGATCGTGTTGTGGCCGAGCAGGGTGTACTTGATGCCGAGGATCGGGCACTCGCGCACGCGACCGACCACCGAGGCCATTCCCTTCTCGCAATCGCGGTCGAGTACCGGCTGCGGGCGGTTGCGCTCTGAGCGGACGACGATCGGCCGGAGCGGCGCGCTTGGCAGCTCCAGCTCCTGTGGCTTGCCGCGGAATGACGCAAGTGCCTCGCGCACGTCATCCACACTCGCCTGCTTCCGGAAACGGACCGACACGGCCTCCGTGTGACCGTCACGGACCGGAACCCGGTTGCAAGAGGCGCTGACCACGAAATCGCCCGGCTGGAATTGACCGTCCCACGTGCCAAGGAACTTGCGCGCCTCCTCGGCCATCTTCTCCTCTTCGGTCGAGATGAAGGGGACGACGTTGTCGATCATGTCGAGCGACGGCACGCCCGGGTAGCCGGCGCCGGAGACGGCCTGCATGGTTGTGACCATGACCGCATCCAGGCCGAAGGCGTCGTGGAGCGGCTTGAGGGTTAGGGTCAGATGGATCGCAGAACAATTGCCGTTGGTGACGATGTAGCCGGCCCAGCCGCGGTTCGCCTTCTGGGTCTCGATCGCGGCGACGCTCTCCGGGTTGACCTCGGCGATCATCAGGGGGACGTCCGGCTCCATCCGATGCGTCGAGCTATTCGAGAGGACGGCGTGTCCGGCCTTGGCCAACCGCTGCTCGATCTCTCCGGCGACTTCGCCCGGCAGCGCCGAGAAGGCGACGGGACTGCTCAGCTCCTCGCCGTAATCCTTGACGACCAGATCCGCCGCGCCGGCCGGCATGTCGGAGTCAAGCCGCCACTCGGTCGCCTCGACGTACCGCTTGCCCGTCGAGCGATCCGATGCCACCAGTTCGGCGACCTCGAACCATGGGTGATTCGCAAGCAACTGGATGAACCGCTGGCCGACACTGCCGGTGGCCCCAAGTACCGCAACTGGAATCCGATTTGCACTCAATGCGCTGTCCTTCCTATAGATATCAACTATCCGACGCGCAGCGACTCGCGCTGCATTCGTGTCCGGCGCTGGCGCCGACCCGGTGCGCTGGCCGGCTGCTTTCCTATAAATGCCTCGTGCACGGCTTCGACCGCCTTCTGCGCGCGTAGGGCCGGCACGACCACGACCAATGCCACGTTCGACGTCTGCTGGCTGGAGCCGAGGACCGGAACACCGGCCTTGCGCAGCACTTCCATCATCTTGCTGAGCGTGGCCGGCTTGTCGGCCGAGCCCTCGCCGACGGCGGCGACCAGCGCGACCTGCTCGTCGCATGCGACAACAGCCTCGTAGTCGTCGAGCGCGGTATCGAGGGCCCGGACAGTCGTCGCGCAGCCGCCGGCCGAGGCGGCATCGACCAGATAGGTCATGCGCCGGCGGGATGATGCCTGGGCGACGTGGACAATCTCGACGCGATCGACATGGAGTTGCTGGAAGACGGATGCCGCCGCGCCGGCCAAATCCTCGAGCTCCGGCACATCGATCGAGAGCATCATCAGCCCCTGCATCGCCGTGACGGCCTTGATCCGCGTATCGGATGTCCTCCGCTGGACCAGCGTGCCCGGCTCAGTCGGCGCAAATGTCGAGAGGATCCGGACCGGGATATCGCGCGCGACGGCGGGGCGGATGGTTCGGGGGTGGAGCACCTTCGCTCCGAAATGGGCCAACTCCTGGGCCTCTTCATATGAAATGGCGGGAACGACCCGCGCTTCGGGCACCTGGCGGGGATCGGCGCTGAGCACGCCCGGCACATCGGTCCAGATCTGGACCTCCTCGGCATCGAGCGCCGCGCCGAGGAGGGTCGCGCTGTAGTCGGATCCGCCGCGACCGAGCGTGGTGGTGCGGCCGTCCGGCGCACCGCCGATGAAACCGGTCATGATCACCGTCTTGCCGTCGTCGAGGTGCGGTCGAACGCGTTCGTCGGCCTGCGCGCGGGTCCGGTCCTTGTCCGGGCGGGCGTTGCCGAACCGGTCATCGGTGCCGATCACAGTGTCGGCGAAGATGTGGACTGCCGGCGTGCCCCGGGACCGGAGGAGGGCGGCCAGCATGACCGCCATCGACTTCTCGCCGGTCGAGACGATCCGATCCGAGAGCTCCTTGCTGACCTCGCCCGTCGCGGTCACGGCACGGAGGCTGTCCAGGAGTGCCGCAAAGAGCTGGTCGAGTATGGCGATGGCCCCGGCGCGCTCATGCTCGTCGGCGATGCCGTCGAGGATGGCCGCGTGCTTGCCGGTGATTGTTTCGAGGACATGGCTGAGTCCTGTCTCATCGCCGGCGGCCGCACACTGGGCGGCCTCGAGGAGCAGGTTGGTCACGCCGCTAGCGGCTGAGACGACGGCCGCGCGCGGCTCGGGTTGCTGCTCAACAATGGCGGCGGCATCTCGCACCTTTTCCAGGGTCCCGACCGAGGTGCCGCCAAACTTGAGTACGATCATCTGCCGCTCCTGTCCGCCGTAAGCAACAAAAAAGCGGGGGCTTTCGCTCCCGCCTGTCGTGTCGTTGGATTGCTGCTGCGAACTCTTCGCTATTCCATCCACCCGACAGGCGTGCGCATAATCATCATCCCGGTAATCGAGATAATGGTGCCCTCGGTAGTGGTAGTGGTGGCGATCTGAGTCGTCAACATGGCCAAATGATAGCGACCGATCCCGGAATCCGCAATCCGCCATTAGGCGGAACGGGACGATTGGGCGGGATCAGGCCAGGGCGGCATCGGCGAAGGCGGCCATCGAGGTGAAGCGCCATTCCGGCTCGTGGACGCCTTCCGGTGGGTGGGTTGCGCCTGAACCCCCCTTCTCATGGCGGCGGTGGATCCAGACGCTGGTCAGGTGATTTCGTTGCGCCGGACCGTGATCGTGGAAGAGCGACTCGGCGACGTGGACCAGGTCGTTCTTGCTGATCCCGATCGAGCCGATCTCGGCGAAGAGGCGGTCGAAGTTGCGCTGTGCCGGCTTGTAGGCGCCGACGTCCTCGGCGGTGATGATCAGATCGAAGTCGACGCCGAGTTTGGTATTGCTCTTCGCAAACGAGGCGCGATCGACATTCGAGAGGATGATCAGCTTGAATCGCTGTTTGAGCCGCTTGAGTGCCTCAGCGGAGTCGGGAAAGGCCGGCCAGGTGCCGACCGATGCGCCAAAGACCGTACACTCCTCATTGGTGACATCGACGCCGAGGTTGGCGGCCATTGTCCGCAGGGTTTCGGCGAGGACGAGCGGGTAGCGGAGATCCGGCTGCCGGGTCTCGATGATCGTCTCAACGCCGCCGAACTGAGCCAGCAGTGACTCCCGCTCGATATCCTGACCAGTCCGCTCGATCCATGGCTGGAGCGCCTGCCAGATTCCGGTCTCCCAATCGATCAGCGTTCCGTAGCAGTCGAAGCTGAGTGCCTGAAATCCGGTCAGGTCCATGAGGTGTCTCCCTGGTTGAGCGCGAATTCACCAACTGCCGGGAATCGTAAACCGGAGCGAGTCGAGGCAACGACGGGCGTGGAGGCGTGGTGCGAAGGTGGCGCTCCGGTGACATTCCGGAACCATTTCAGGTGGTATTTGATTGACGAAGGCGGATGACGGCATAGATTAGGAAGGTACGTCCGGTTCTCGTCATTTCTTCGCTTACACGTCGCTGTTTTCCGCCGCCCGTGGATGACTCCGGGAAGGACCGCCATGAATCGCCGCACACTCCGTTCAATCTTCGCTTCCGTCTCCGCGTGCATGCTTCTCGTCCTGCTCGCTGCCGGCAGGCTGAGCGCAGTCGCCCAGGAGGCCACCCCGGCCGCGCTCACGGTGCTGCCACCAGATGCGAGCGTGGCCGGGCAGAACCTGAGCCAATGGCATGCCCAGTTCTGGCAGTGGACATTCAGCCTGCCGAGCTCGGTCGATCCATTGACCGACGATAACGGTGAGCGCTGCGGCTTTGGCCAGCACGGACCGGTTTTCTTCCTGACGATCTCCTCGACCGATGTGGAGCGGACCTGCACGGTGCCGGACGGTGCTACCCTGTTCGTGCCGGTAATGCTGGTCGAATGCTCCAGCATCGAGAAGGATCCCTTCTACGGCGGGAATCAAGCCGATCTCACCACCTGTGCGAACGCCCATATCGATGTGGGCTTGTCCGAGGACCTGGCGAAGGTGTCTCTGACGATCGATGGCCAGGCTGTGGCGGATCTCACGCCGTATCGAACGGCGACGCCACTGATTCAGGTGGGGCGGCCATTCAATCCGGAAACCGGTGAGGCAGGTGGGGTTGCGCTGTCGGTTGGCGCCGGATTCGCGGTGATGGTCGGACCGCTCAGTGACGGCGAGCACACGGTCGAAATCGTCACGCGGGACGGCGTCCACATCACCTACCACCTGACCGTGTCGTCGGGTGAGGCGACGCCCACCGCCGCGACACCGGTGGGGTAGGGGACAGAATCCCGTCGGCACATATTGACAGGCATCGATATAAGACATAGACTGTTGTCTATGAATGAAATGGCCTCCACACCAACATGCTGCGACGTCCGCGAAGTCGGCGAGAGCCGCACGGTCGAGCGGCAGGAGATCGTGGCGCTCTTCAAGGCGCTCGCAGATCCGACTCGGTACGAGATCTTTCGCCTGATCGCCGCGCAACCGGAAGCGATCTGCGTCTGCCATATCACCGATCGCTTCGATGTCAGCCAGCCAACCATCTCGCACCACCTCAAAGTGCTGCGCGAGGCCGGGCTGATCACCGTCTCGCGACGTGGTGTCTGGGCGTACTACGCGGCGGAACCGCGTGGGCTTGCCCGGCTGCGTCTGTCCGTCGAAAATTTGGCGCCGGCGGAGTTGGTCGGAGTGGGATGAGCGGTCGTCTCTTTTTTGCGTTGAGACATAGACGAGTGTCTATGCAAGGACAAGGAGCAGGTCATGAGCGTTGAACAGCAGTCCCGATCCGATGCCGAAGTCAAGGAACTGGTCCGCGACCGGTACGCCTCCGCGGCAGTCCGCGTGATCCAATCCAGCGGCTGCGGGCCTGGTTGTTGCGGCAGGTCCAGTATCGATCCGGTATCAGTCGATCTTTACGAATCGAGCGAGGCGGCCGAGGTCCCGGCGGCGGCGATCCAGGCATCGCTCGGTTGCGGCAATCCGACCGCACTTGCGAAGCTCAATCCGGGTGAGGTCGTGCTCGATCTCGGCTCGGGCGGCGGGATCGATGTCCTGCTCTCGGCGAAGCGGGTCGGCCCGACCGGGTTCGCCTACGGGCTCGACATGACCGACGAGATGCTTGCCTTGGCGGAGAAGAACAAGGCCGAGGCAGGCGCGACCAACGTCCAGTTCCTGAAGGGCAACATCGAGGACATCCCGCTGACGGACAACACGGTCGACGTGGTCATCTCCAACTGCGTGATCAACCTGGCGACCGACAAGGGGCAGGTCCTGCGTGAGGCGTTCCGCGTGCTCAAGCCGGGCGGCCGGTTTGCGGTCTCTGACGTCGTTTCCCAAGGCGAGCTGCCGGCCGATCTGAAGGAGGACATGGAGGCCTGGGTTGGTTGCATTGCCGGCGCGCTCGAGGAAAACGAGTACCGCCGCCTGCTGACTGCGGCAGGATTCGAGGACGTCGAGATCCAGGTGACGCGTGTCTACGATCCGCGCGAGTTGTCCTAGAGCCTTGCCAGCGGTTCGAGCTGCTGCGGCGGCGAATCCCCAACCTGGGACGAGTCGGCCTACGCTCGCTTCGACGCCAGCGGCGGCAAGGTCGTCAGCGCCTTCGTGCGCGCCGTGAAGGCGTAGGTTTAGGTGACAATCCGGTGGTGGAGGACCGCAATCGCTCCACCCCCGGAATTCCAGGAATAATCGGGAACGGAGGACGAAGAACACTAGAAATGTCAATCCTTACCGCGAACGGCAAGCCGAAGCGAAGCATCGAGTCGCAACAGGTCGAGCGTCGCTATCGCAACGTCTTGACGCTCTTTTTGTCCGGGCAAATGCCCAACTTCACGCATGAGCGGCATGTTCACGTCGCGAATATCCTGAAGCACCTACCCTATGGGCGTGAACTCATGCACCTGGGCCTACAGACGATGGCCTACCGCCATTTCGTGCCTGACAAGTACAGCGCCGAGATCACCGACCGTTACTGGGACATGCTCGACGGCACCCTGCCCGACCCGGCGTCGTTCGCCGACCTGCCGGGAGGCGCCGATGGAAGGGACGGCACCCCATGACCGGCATACCCGCCCGGGTGCTTTTCATCTGCACGCACAACAGCGCTCGGTCCCAGATGGCCGAAGGATTGCTGCGAGCGCTCGGTGGGACGGAGTTCGACGCGTACAGCGCCGGGACGGTCGCTACCTCCGTGCGACCTGAAGCGATCGCGGTCATGCGTGAGATCGGGATTGACATCAGCGGACAGCGATCGAAGACGCTCGAGCGGTACATCGGCGAATCGTTCGATGAAGTGATCACCGTGTGTGATGACGCGAAGGACGCGTGCCCGGTCTTTCCCCGAGCGCGACATCAGCGGCATTGGTCGATTCCGGATCCATCGGCGGTGGCGGGCGGCGATGAGAAGCGGCTTGCCGCGTTTCGATCAGCCCG
>DASQCG010000378.1:0-19502 GCA_035634825.1 Thermomicrobiales bacterium
GACCACCTTCGCGCGGTGGACGGGTTTGGTCAGGGCGAGCAGGGAATTGGCAAGACCGAGGTAGCCATGGACGACGTCCGGGCGCTCGCGGCGGAGCACCTGCACGAGGCGGAACAGGAAACCGGGGAGATCCCAGCGGCCGGTCTTGTCGAGCGAGACGATCCGGACTCCGGTCCGTGCAGCATCGGCCAGCATGGCACCACCCGGGTAGAAGGTGACCAGCGTGACCTGGTGGCCCCGAGATTGCAGACCGCAGACGAGATCGACCAGCTGACGCTCAGCCCCGCCGAACTCGCGCTCCACCCCCTCGACATCCTTGAACCGGTGCAGAAATAGCAGCTTCATCGGGTAGTGGTCAGCTCTCCCAGCAGGTCGTCCCAGATCGCCATGACGTGTTCGACGCCGAAGCGATCGAGCACATCGGGAGCGCGGGCGGCCGTGGCCCGGCGTCGCGCGCAGTCCTTCATCAGCGATGCTAGGGCCTCGGCGAAGGCGGGCATATCACCATTTGGGACAAGAACGCCGTCGATGCCGTCGCGGATGATGTCGCGCGGGCCGCTGGGCAGGTCGAAGGCGACGGCCGGGAGACCACAGGCCATGGCTTCGGCCAGGGCCATGGGGAAGCCCTCGCGGTAGGACGTGAGGGCATAGATCGATGCCTTGCGGAGCTCCGCGTGCGGGGTTGTCGTGCGGCCAGGGAGCAGGACCCGATCCGTGAGGCCGAGGCGGTCGCGCTGGGCGGTCAATTCCGGGCGCAGCACGCCATCGCCCCAGATTGCGAGGTCCCAGTCCGGGAGGTCGGCGGCGATGCGGCTGAAGGCGGCGATGAGGCGATCGAAGCCCTTTTCGGGACCGAACCGTCCCAACGCGACGATCTGCGGCCGGGCGGACTTAGCAACTGGAGTGCGCGCGCAATCAACCTGAACCGGGTTCGGGATGATCCGTGTCTTGGCCCGGATCCGGGGCGAGAAAAAGGACTTGCTCGACTCGCTGAGGACGACGACGAAGTCCGCTCGGGGATAGAGCGTGGTGCGGAGCCGGTCCCAGACCGGGTGGCGCTGGGCGAGGCCGGGATCGGTGTGCTCGCTGACCACGACCGGCACACGCAGGCTGCGGGTCGCGAGCAGGGTGAGCACGTTGGTTTGGTCCAGGAAGCTGATCACGACGTCCGGCTGGCTGGTCTTGATTGCGCGGCGGAGCCCGGACAGACGGCTGGCATTGTTGGCTGCGGCGTGGATCGGAGTACGGGCCGGCCGGATCGAGCCGAGGCCGACCCGGTGGACGGCCGGTGAAAGCGGATAGAACGGCGGCTCGTCCTGCGCGGCCAGGGTGAGGACGGTCACGGCGCGCCCCTTTCCGGCCCAGTAGTTTGCCATCGTGGTCAGGACCCGCTCTGCCCCGCCGCTGGTCAGGGTGGGGATGACGAAGGTGATTCGCGCGGCGGTCATCTGGAGCCCGTGGCGGCGCTCAGGCGAGCGGTCATCAACCGGCGGAAGAGATAGAAGTTGAACACGAGGGCAAGCGTGTAGTTGCCGACGGTGGCCATGGCGATGCCGGTGATGCCGAACCACTCCTTGAAGAGGTAATCGGCCACGATGTTGAAGGTGAAGATGACGATCGAGCCGATCAGCAGGTAGCGGGTGGCGCGCATCGCGTTCAACACACGCGAGAGCAGCTGGGAGAGCGTGTAGGCGGGGATCATCAGGGCAAAGATCATCTGGAGCTCCGCCACGTCCCTCGTGTCGGAGGGGTTGAACTCGCCATGCTCGAACAGCACCCGCACGATGACCGTCGAGAGCGCGATGATCAGGATCGTCACCGGGATGGTCGCCAGCAGCACCATCGCCAGGTAGCCCTTGACCTGCTGATGCAGGCGGACCCACTCCCGGTCGGCGACCAGCCGGGAGAAGCGCGGGTAGACGACCGTGGCCAGCGCGGCCGAGCCGATCGCGAGGACCGGCAGGACCAGCTTGTTGCCATAGCTGAGGATAGCGAGGCTGCCCTGGCCGAGGGTCGCGGCCATCGCCTGATCGACGACACCGACCCCGCCGAAGACGATGCCGTTCGCGAGGTAGGGCACGAATTGGCGGAGGGCCATCCGCGTCTCGAGTAGGCCCCCATGCCAGGATGGGACGATGTCCAGTTGGTGGCGGTGGAGGCCGATGACCAGGAAGACGACCTGGGCGAAGCTGCCCAGCACGAATCCGACGGTTGGGGACGTGATCCCGCCCTGGGGATAGATCCAGAGCGCACCGATGGTTGCCACAGGAACCAACACCGGCGACATCGCGGCAAGCCCGAAGCGGTCGCCGGTATTGAGCATGGCGGACCAGATCGTCGACATCGCGAACAGGAAAATCGCCGGGAGCATGATCATCCACAGCTCACGCGTCTGACCCAGCTTGGCAGGGCCGAAGTTGGAGGTGACCAGCGGGAGGAACGTGTCCCGGAGCGGGATCATGGCCAGGGTGACCACGATCAGGCCGGCGATGCTGATCAGGAGCATCTCGCTCAGGAAGCGGCGGGAATGGCGTTCGCCGCCCTGGCCGTGCGCTTCGGCCTGAAGCGGGATGATCACGCCGGCGAAGGCATTGCCGACGATGATGGCGAGGAACTGCGGGATCGCCCAGGCCGCGATGAAGGCATCGGCCGCGTCCGACGTTCCGAACTCGGAGGCGAGGACGACATCGCGCAGCATGCCGGCGATCTTGACGCCGACCGAGCAAAGGGCGACGACAGCAATATTGAGCAGGAGCTGCCGGTGATTCCCCAGACGGCCGAGCCGGCCGGAGATCGGCAGCGCGCGACTCTGGACAGCCATGGCTGGAATCACTCAACGCGCATCACGGTCCGTCTGGTCCGTGCGTCAGGCTTCAGCATGCCCCAGAAGTCACACGGCGAGACCGGAATCGGCCCACCCGGTAGTACTAATCGCCGGGTGACCAACCTCCCGAAAGTCGCTGGGCGACGCTACTGCCCGGCGATGACCTCGATCGTGCCGCGATGGTCGGGGAAGACGCCGTCGAAGTACGGATATGTCCCGGGTTGATCGAAGGTCTGCACGAACTCCTGGCCTGGAATGAGCGAGCCGGAATCCCACTGGACCGGGCTGGACGGGTCCGCCTTCGTCGAGTGCTCGAACTCGCCGGTGTTTCGCCAGGTCACGGTGGTTCCAGCCGTGATGGTGATCGAGGCCGGGTCGATGCCGAGGTCCGAGAGCTTGATCAGCGTGGGTCCCTGCTCGGCGCCCGAGCATGAGGGCGGCGTCAGATCGTAGTCCTCTGCTCGCAGGGGCAACGGAGCGCCAGTTTCGACACGCAAGATCACGCCCGTGCCGGTATCCGCGCCGACCGCCGGCATGGAGACGTACAGGGCGGCGTCGGGGCCGAACTGGATCGTGGTCGGCAGGTTGAGGAGCGTGGCGACCTCTTCCAGGCTATCCGCGCCGGTCTGGCGGACGATGCGGCCGGTGCCGGGTACGAAGAATGGCGGGTGATCGCGGCCGCCCGAGAGCTCGCTGGCGTAGAGGGTGCCCTGGCGGTCGATCGCGAGGCCGGTGATCATCGTCAGGCCGGACCAGACCGTTTCGGTCTTGTTGTCGGTTCCGATCTTGATCACGGTGGCGGAACCGGCGGTGAAGGGCGCGGAGGTGAGGTGGCCGACGTAGATTGCGCCATCCGGTCCGATGGCGATTGCGGTCGGTACCTGGTTGTCCGCGGAGAGATCGGCGATGCGGGTGATCGCGCCGTCGAGGTCGACCCGCACGACCTGCTCGCTGTTGCTCTCGACGACCCAGAGGGCGGAGCCGGCGGAGTCGGTTGCCATGCTGTACCACGAGCCGTCGGGATCGAAGTCATTCTCCGGCGGGTTGGCGACCGGGTTGGTGCGGAGCCAGCCACTGAGATCCGCCAGGAGGACCGGGCTACCGGTGGTAACGTCGTAGATTCCGGCCGGCTGATCCGGGTTGCCGTGGGCCGCGCCGCCACCGGCGGCGAGCGCGTAGATCTTGTCTCCGATGATGACGACGGCGCTCGGACCGATCGATTCCCCGCCGGCGCCGCGCGCCGAGGCGAGGTTGGCGGCTAACGGTGTGGGGCAACTGGCCGCGATGCGGACCACCGCCCCGGTTGGGCCGCCGGTGTAGGGCCCGGTCGGTGCGGGCACGTCCTCGGTGGCCGCAGTCTCGCCGCCGGTGCCGGATTCGGCCACGATGAGTTGGCCCTCGGAGGTGAATGCGAACCCGCGGGGATTGATCAGGCCGGCGGCGGCGACCGAGAGTGGCGCGACATCGGTCTGGGCCCGTGAATGGGCCGGCGAGATGAGGCCGGGCGATACGGCCAGCATCAGGAAGACGAGGGTCCAGATTCGCGACATGGGTGCTCCTGTGGCGATCAGGTTGCCCAATCGCGACAGGTCCCCTATCCGGTCAGGCGGACAACGGCGTCGCTGGCGGGCAATCTGAGATTTCGGGCCGGGTTTCCGGCTGTGCCGTCCTTGGCGTCGTACATCGACCGGTCGGCCGCATCAATCAGCGATTGCCGGTCGGCTGCCTGGGTAGGATACGCGGCGACGCCGATGGAGAACGACGGCACGATCTGGCTGCCGTCGGCCATGGCGATGCAGTAGGTGGCCGCGAGATCTATCAGGCGATCGCGGAGGTGAATCGCGGCGACCGTGTCGGTTCCCGGCAAAATTGCGGCGAACTCATCGCCGCCGTACCGGGCAACGAGGTCGGATGCCCGCAATGATTGCGAGAAGAAGCGGGCGATCTCGCGGAGGACGCCGTCTCCGGCCAGGTGGCCGTAGGCATCGTTGATCTCCTTGAAGTCGTTCATGTCGATCATCAGGAGTGCGACCGGATCTTCGGTGCGGTCGGCGATCGCCATCTGGTGGTCGAGCCGCTCGAGGAAGGCGCGATGATTGAGGACGCCGGTCAGGCCGTCGATGGTCGCCTGCTCGGCCAGGGCCATGTGCGTGCGGGCGCGGTCGATGGCCAGGGCCGCGAGGCTGCCGAACTCGACGGCGAGGCGGACCTTGTCCGGCGTGAAGGCATGGCGCTCGCGCGAGTAGAAGCTGATCGTGCCGACCGAGCGCCCGGCAAGGGTCATTGGCGCGATCAAGCCGGATTTGGTGTCGAGTGCGAACAACCCGGCCCGCTCACGCGCGGTCAGATCGTTGTCCTCGCTGTCCAGGACAGCCGGCTGTTGCTGTTCCAGGACCTGCTGGGTGATCGGCCAATCAGTGAGCGGCATTTCCAGGCCCGGCCCGGAAGTGATCCCTCCCCAACCATCGACGAGCACCTGGGCGAGCATGACGGTGGCATTGAGGTTCGGGGCGATCCCTTCGATCTCGCAGCACTCGGCGCCGATCAGGTTCATCGTCTCGAACGAGATCTTCTCGAGAACGGCGTCGATCGAGGATTGGGTCGCGTCCATGACCGCGCGGTTGACCGCCAGCAGGGCAGATTGTTCGTTGGCGTAGCGGCGCGTGGTTTCGAGCAGCCGAGAGGAACGGATCGCGAGCGCGGTTTGAGTCGCGACCTCGCGGCCGACTCGAATCGTCTCATCGTCGAACGGGTGTGGTTCCACGGAGTAGAACGCGGCGATCCCAAGCAACTGATCATCGGCGCGGAGCGGGAAAATGGCGGAGGCCTTGCCGCGGGACTTCTCCATATCCTTGCGAAGCTGCGGATGGAGTGCCTGATCGAGGAGCGTGAACGACGACGCCTCCTCCGACTCGACGAATGGACGGAAGGCGCTATCCGGCGGAACGGGGAACCGGTACCCGGGCTCCAGCCGGTAGGGCCAGCGCTCGCGGCCGACATCGGCCATGCAAACCAGCTCGCTCGATCCAGGATCCCACTGGTAGATCGACACACCGTCGACGCGGTGGATGCCGAGGCAGGCCCGACCGATGAGCTGCAGTTTCTGGGAGACATCGGCATCCGAGATCGCGGCCCGGCCGACATCCACCACGGCCGCGCGATCGGTCGCCCGCCGCTGTTGCTCGCGGGCAGTCAGGCCGTTCGAGAGCGCGAGGGCGATCAGCGAGCTGGCGCTGTCGATGAGGTTGATCACGTCCTGGCCGAACTGGTCCGGCCGGCGGTCGTAAACGCCGATGTAACCCAAACATTCGTCGTTGAGCCGAAGTGGCGCGAGCACGTAGGTTTCGAGGCCCGCCTGGTTGGCCTCGATGAAGTCCACCTGGGCCGGTGTTCCGTAGCCACGGCTGACCAGGAATGCGCCCTGGCTCGTCAGCACCCGCTGGTATGACGGGTAATTGCTGATCGGATCGAGGTCACCGGGATCGTCAGCGAAGTCCCAGTCCGGCGCGGTCACGTCGGCCACGATTTCGAATGCCGCCAGTTCGGGGCGCAGGAGCCCGACGCTGGCTGACTCCGCGTCGGCCACCACGCAGAGGGCGGTGCAGACGCGATGCATGGCCTCGTGGACATCCAGGCTGGAGGTCGCCGCGGTGGTGACCTCCAGCAGCGCTTCCTGATGCCTGCGGCGACTGCGTTCGCGCTCGTGGGTGCGGGCGTTCTGGATCGCGTTGGCCGCGTGCGTGGCCAGGGTGTGCGCGACTGTCTGCTGCGCGTTGGAGAAGGCGTAGCGCTTGCGGGAATAGAGATTGAGGATGCCGACGCAGCGGTCCTCGAGCCAGATCGGAATGAGCAGAATGCTCTGGGTACCAAACCCCACCATGTCTTCGCGCAGGCGACCGTAGACACGCGGGTCATCGATCGACCCAATCGAGACCGGCGCATTGCTGGTGACCGTCTGATCGTCGATGGACCAGGCGCCGATCTTCGCCCGTGCCCCGCGTTGCGCCCAGTTCATTGGCTGCCAGTCGGGCACCGCCGAGTATGCCTCGGTGACGAGCTCGTTCTGGTCGTGATCGACCAGCTCGATATGACAGCTCTCGGCCCCGGCCAGTCCGATGGTGGCGGAGGCGATCTCCTGGAGGACCTGGCTGAGGTCGAGGGTGCGGGTGGCAGCCTCGGTGATCTGGAGCAGGCGGGCGCGTTCGTTGGCGACCTGTTGCTCGTGCTCGAGCATGCGCGCGTTCTGAATCGCGGCCACGACGTGGGCCGCGATCTCGCTGGTCACCCACCGATCTTGCGCCGCGTAGGCATTCTCGTGACGGGCGAAGCAGTGATACATGCCGATGAAGCTACCGCCGCCGACCAGTGCGTGGGAGATTGCGCTGCTCGTCTCGTACTTGTCCCAGTCGGAGCGCATCGAACCGCTGACACGTGGATCCGCGATCGAGCCGATAACCGCCCAACCCTCCGCGCGCACCAGATCGTCGATGGACCACGAGCCGAACGGTCGCCGCTTCAGGTTCATGTCCTCGGCGATGACCCAGTCGTTCACGCGGGAGATGGCGTGGAGCACCATCTCGTCGCTGTCCGGGTCGTAGAGCTCGATGACGCAGCTCTCTGAACTGGCGACACCCAGGCTCGCCTCGGCAATCTGGGAGAGGACGGTCATCAGCTCAAGGCTGCTGCCGGCGGCCTGGCTAACCCGGAGGAGCAATTCCTGCTGCTCGGCAATACGCATCTCGTCGAGCCGCGTGCGGGTATGGTCAATTGCGAGCGCAGCTTGATTGACGACTGTCGCCGTCGAGCGAACCAGGGCCGAGGTAAACGCGCGGGACTCCGCCGAGAAGACCCCGACGTACCCCCGGATACCATCGCCAATCGCCAGCGGCATGCAGGCAAGGCTGTGGATTCCGTCGCGGACAAGGTCCACCAGCATGGCCGGGGAGACCCGGGGGTCAGTCCGGTCGAGAATGACGATGGGTTCGGTCGAGGTGCGCAGGACCAACTCGATCGGCCACTCAGCGGTCGGCCAGGACGTGCCGAGCGGTGACGGAACGTGCCAAGTCCCATCGGTACTGCTGGCGTTGAGCTGGGTCCGCGATCCACCGGCAAAGGTGAAGACCTGGGCGCAGCTCGCCGCGCAGAGCTCACGGATGGTATCCGCCACGACGGTCATCAACTCGTCGACCGATGCGCAGTTGGTCGCTGCCCGGGAGAGCCGCAAGAGCGCATGCTGCTCACGCTCGGTGCGCCGCTCTTCCTCGCGTGATCGGATGTTGCGCACCACGGCAGTGGCAGTCAGGGCGATCATCTCGGCCAGCCGGACTGTTTCCTGCGGGAAGGGGCCGGTATCGCGCGCCTTGAGGGAGAGTACGCCGTAGACACGACTCTCATCCCGAAGGGGATAGATGGCAGTGCGGCCAACCCGGAGCTTCTCAATCATGGCCCGCTCAGGTTCCGGGAGGGATTCGTCGCCCAGGTAATAGTGACCTGTCCGCTCAATCCGGAATGCACCACCCTGCTCGGGCAATCTCGGCGGGAAGATGCGCTCGCCGGGCTGGTAGTGCGGTGTGAATCCGTTCGTGACCGCCTCGTGAGCGACTTCCAGCAGGCCGTCTTCCTCATGCCACAGGAAGACCGTGCTCGACTCCACCCCGGAGAGCCCCAACCCGATTTCAGCGAGCCGGCGATACGCGTCGTCCCGCGAGTCGGCGGTGACCGCTGCCTGGCTGACAAGGGAAACGAGGTGTTGCTCGTGCGAAAGGCGGCGATTGTCGAACGACACCTGCAAGTTGGAGGTCACGAGGGCGACCTGCTGGGCCACTTCGTCCCACAGCTGCAGACGGCGATTGTCAAACGCGTTGGGATCGCGCGCGAGGACCTGAAGTAAACCGATTGCTTGACCGCCGACCCGCAAGGGCGCCGCAATCCAGGCATTCGCTCCGTACTCGGCGATATCGGCGAGATCCCACTCGCCGAGCAGCGGCTGGTCGCTGCGGAACATGGTCGGCTTGAGCGTCTGGAAGCTGCGTTCCTGGAGGGAGCCGGCCTCGATCTTCAGGACGGTGCCCGGCTCCTCGACGCCGGGCCAGTCCGGCACCGTGCAATCGGCGGCGAGGGTCATCTCGCGCCGATCCGGGTTGATGAAACCGATATTGATTGACTCGGCGCCAGCCCAGCCGAGGCCCGCTTCGGCAATTGCCATCAGGGCTTCGGTCGGGTCGGCCCTGGAGGTCGCGGCCTGAAGCATGCGGAGCTTGAGGAGTTGTTCCTCGCGGAGCTGCTCGTCGCGGCGGCGAAGCCCGATCGTGCGCACGACCAGCGCCATCGTTCCGGCCAATTCATGCGCCCACTCGAGCGTCTCCGTCGGGAACGGGCGATGGAGCCGCGAGTACAGCATGAGCACGCCGACGAACTGATCCTCCACCCGAAGCGGCATGGCGATCGCCGCGCCGATGTTGTAACTGGCCAGGCGGGCGCGCTGCTCATCGCAGAGCCCGTGCTGGCCAATCCAACGCATGCGCGCGGCAGTCTCGAGGTCGATCTCCTTGAGCAGGAGGTAGTTGTCTTTGTCGTGGATCGTGCCGACAGGCGAGCAGGGAATCGGCGATTCGGTCCACTCGGCCTCGACGATGTAATGATCCTCCTCGGAATGCCAACTCATGATGGAGATACCGTCGACATCGGGGATCTCCCGAAAGATGCCGGCGATCGTCTCGTAGCTGTCCTGGAGATTCTCCGCGACCTGCAGCGACTCATTGATACGCCGGCGCATCGCCTCGTACCGCTCGCGGCGCTGAATGGTCTCGAGCGACGAGACGGCCTCGATACCGTGCTGGATCTGAGTCGCGATTGTCATCCAGATGCGGCGTGTGTCCGCCGATTCGCGGAGGATTGGAGTACGGGACATGATCTGGATGATCGAGGTGACCTGGCCGTCGGTATACCCGGGGATAGCGAGGTAACTCTGGGCACCGTGGAGGTCCATGAGCCGGGCCAGCGACGGGGAGAGATCCGGATCGGTGCGGACGGCGACGATTGGCGCCTCGCTCTGGCGGATTTCCTCGTAGCTGACCCAGATATGTAACGGCCAGCGTTTGCCCTGCAGCGGCACCTCTCGCGTGGCGAGACTGCGGGCATCAGCGGCGACCAGGACCTCGCCCGCGGCATGGTCGATCAGGCTGATCGTGATCCGGTCGGATTCGGCGCGCTTGAGCAGGCGCTGGGCCACGATGGGCAGGCACTCGACAAGCGATGTGGCCCGGGAGAATACCTCGCTGACCGCGAGCAGCATCTCCGCCTCGACGATGTCGCCACGGGTCGCCAGCACGAGCCGGCCATGCTCGATGATGACTCCGGCCTCCCGGCCGAAGTCGGCGGCCGTGGCCTCCAGCGCCGGGGTCAATTCGAGCGACTCCGCCGGCGACCAGAGCTCGATAACGCCGAGCCGGCGCGGTCCGGCGAGGAGCGGGATGACCAGGGCCTGCTCCTTGCCGGCGACCTGCCACGCCTGCCGCGCTGCCGACGACATTCCGTCATCGGTCCGCGACTGCAGAAATGGTTGGCCATCTGCCGGCTGGTTATCCCTGATTCCGCCGACCGGCGCCCGATGCTGTCGCAACACTTCGGCTTCGACTGGGGTCAGTCCCCAGACGGCACGCACGGCCGGAGCCGTGCCGTCTGGTTCGTCGAGGTAAACCTCGGCGCGTCTTGTGCCGATCAGAGTGGCAGCGCTCCGGGCGAGTTTGGTCAGGATGGCGACGAAATCCTCGTCACTGCGAACCGTGACCGCTTGTGCAGGCAGGCGGATGATCGCGTTTCTGGTCGCAACCGATGCTTCCAGCCCGATGATCATCAGGTACGCCCGCACGCAGCGAGCCAGGAAGAGCAGCGCCAGGACCGACAGGCAGGCAAATGCCGGCAAGCGACTGCTTTCCCGCGCCGCGACCGACATGGCCGCGACCAGGATCACCACGATCGCGACGCCATCGAGAATCAGGGCGTTCCGGAAGCGCTGCGGAAATCCCCAGATCCGGCTGGACGGCGCCCAGTACCGGAAGCCGCCGGCCAGCGCGATCGTCGCGCCGGCTGCCGCGGCCGCAATCCAGAATTGATGCGACTTGCCCAGGTGTGGTGATTGCCCAAAGATGGACGAGACGTGGGAGCCGCCCGGAGCCAGGATGACCACGAGAACGGACGCGGGGATCAAGACGGCAAAGGGGGTCCGTGAATTGGCGAGGATGTACTGGATCGAAAGGGCGCCAAATGCAACCACGATCGCCGTGCCAAACGTGACGTGGGCGGTATCGAGCGAGCGCAACGGCCGCATGATCAGCTCCCACCCGCAGAATAGGGTGGCGCCGACCATGAAGGCGAGGTCGAGCCAGTCATCGATCGTAGCGGCAACGCGTGAGTGAGGGCGAGTGCCCAGGACCGAGGCAGCCACCAGGAGCGCGATGGCGCCGGTGGCCGGCCAGAGCGGCGAGATACTGTTCGCGACCCATTCCGCGGAGATGACAGATGCCGCGAGCACAGTGATGCCCGCCGCAAAGATCATCAGCGCCGAACGCAGGTCCGGCCGGCGCTGCGCGAGCAGACCGCAACTGATCCATGCGCCGGCCGCAGTCGCGATGGCGAACATTGCCAACATGTCGTGAGCGAATCTCCCGGCGGTCCGCCCTCGGGGCCGTGTGAGTACGCAGTGCTATCTGCATTCGGACAGCACTGACAGCGTACGAATCGGGCTATCCAAATAGAATGGGAGGGAAGGTATAAAGCCCGGGCGCCCTTCGTAGGAGTGGTGGCCGCGGGCGATATCCGAATTGGCTAGTGAACGTACGGACCGGTGGTACGCCGGACCAGGAGGCAATGGCAATGGTTCGGCTGGCGGTGCTTGGTTGTGGGGACGTGGCCTTCCGCGCGTACTTCCCCGGTCTCAAAGCGCTGGGTGACACGGCGGAGGTCGTGGCGCTCTGCGATCCGATCGCGGACCGCGCGATTCGGGCAGCCTCGCTTTTCCCGGGGGCGGACGCCCTTTCGACCCTGGCTGCGTTGACCAGCCGGACCGATATCGACGGCGTTATCAATCTGACTCCGGCGCCGCTCCACCGCGAGACGACGACCGCGTTGCTTTCGGCCGGCTTCCATGTCCTCTCCGAGAAGCCGCTGGCGACGACGGTGGCCGAGGGCCGGGAGCTGATCGCGCATGCCGAATCGGTCGGCAAGTTGCTCCTCTGCGCTCCGGCCGTGATGGCCACGCCGCGGCTGCAATGGATCCAGGACGCGATCCAGTCCGGCGCCATCGGGCGGGTTACTCATGCCTTTGCCCGTCTTGCCACGATGGGACCAGCCGGCTGGAACGATTACACGGGCGATCCGGCGGTGTTCTACGCGGCGGGCGTCGGACCGGCGGTCGATCTTGGCGTCTACCTGATCACCACGCTGACCGGCCTGTTTGGCCCGGCGCAGCGCGTGCAGGCGATGGGCGGGATCCTCATCCCGGAGCGAACGATCACGATTCCCCGGCTGGCCGGTCAGAAGATCACCGTGGTGGCGCCCGACCTGATCTCGATGCAGCTCGAATTTGCCGATAACCGGTTCGCGACCATCATTTCCAGCTTCGCGATGCCGAACCATCGTGGGCCGGTGCTCGAGGTGATCGGCGAGCGGGGAATTGCATCGGTAGGCGGGGAAATGGAGTACTGGGTTGGACAGGGGGTCGATCTCTTTCAGTTCGACGCGTCGGATTACGGTCCGGAGGGCTGGAGCCCGACCGGTCCACAGTCTGACGAATTGCTTCTGACATCCGGTCCGCGGCACTTCGTGGCGTGCATCAACGGAGAGGCGGAACCGGTGATGACGGCCGAACATGCGCTCCACGTGCTTGACGTGATGAACGCCGCCGAGCAGTCGATCCAGAACGGCGACTCGATCGCCCTCCAGACCCGGTTCGCGTCGCCGGCCCAGGCATAGGGGCGGGTTATCTGAGGACGATGAACTCGGCGATCGTGAAGTAGATGATCAGCCCGGTGCCGTCGACCAGCGTCGTGATCAGCGGCGCGGAGACGAGTGCCGGGTCGATGTGGAGCGCCCGCAGAACGAGTGGCAGGACGGCCGCGACGGTTGCCGACCACGCGCAGATGATAACGATCGAGAGCGCAACCACCAGCGCCAGATCGTGGCCGACGCCGAGCCACTCAGCCCGGCCGAATGCGATCACGGCCATACCGAGGCCCATCAGCGCGGCAGTGCCGAACTCCTTGAAGACGACCCAGCGAATATCGCGCAGGCGGACTTCGCCGATCGCCATTGAGCGGATCAGGGTACCAACCGTCTGGCTGCCAACGTTGCCGCCGACACCGGTGAGGAGCGGAATGAAGATGCTCAGGAGCGGCAAACGACCAATGTCGCCGTCGTAGTGCTTGAGGACCGTGCTCGTGTACATCTCGGCCAGGAAGAGGACCATCAACCAGCCCAGGCGACGGCGGACGAGCAGCGTGATCGGCGCCGACCGGTATGAGGTTTCGAGCGGCTGGGAACCGCCGAGGCGCTCGATATCCTCGATCGCTTCCTCGAGGGCGAGGTTGGCGAGGTCGTCCGGCGTGATCAGACCCAGCAGCCGATCGTCGTCGCTGACGACCGGCAGCGAGAGGAGCCGGTGGGTGCGCAGGAGCTGCGCCGCGACCGTGGCCTCGGTATCGGCGCGGACCCGAACCACATCCTGCACCATGAGATCGGTGACTGGCTTGTCCGGCGCGGCGAGTACCAGCGCGTGCAGCGAGAGGACGCCCAGCAACCGACCCGAGTCATCGAGGATGTACGTGTACGTAATGGGCTGCCGTTCCGCCGCGATCTTGCGGAGGGCGCTGATGGCCTGATCCGCGTGCAGGCTCGGGGACATGGCGATGAAACCGGGTGACATGATGCCGCCGGCCGTGTCAGGGTCGAACTGGCCGAGATCGCGCAGCTCGTCGGCCTCTGCGGCGGGGATTGCGGTCAGCAGGGCATTGGCCTGCTCGTCCGACATCGCCTCGAGGACGTCGGCCGCGTCGTCCTCCGGCATCTCGTCCAGGGCGGCGGCGGCCTGCACCGGGCCGATGATCTGGAGGACGTCAGCGGCGGTGTGCGGATCGAGGGTTGCGAGGACCGTGGCCGCATCGTCATCCGGGAGCCACTCGAAGAGCGTAAGCAGCTCGTCGGGATCGAGCCGCGGCACGATCGCCGCCCACTCGGCCGGCTGAAACGTTGCAGAAAGGCCGACCACACCGCTTCGCTCGAGCGAATGCAGATGTTCACGCAGCTCGGTTTGCAGTTGCTCGACGTTGCGCATGTGTCCTCCCGACCGGCTCGCCCCGGGATTGGTACGACTGTCCGGCTTTATATGGATCCTCGGATGCGATTTCGTCCACTTTTCGGGGAGCCGTAGTGGCAACTACCCGAATCGCCGACTTGGGTAGTTCGGCGCTGCGGCGACCCTGGCGGTGGCCGGTACCATGGCCGTCGGCGTTTGGGCAGACGGTCGAATGACCGACATGCGATGAGCGCTGAGAGCACGGAAAGGATCAGTCATGACTGACCAATCACGAGACCGCCTCGAAGGCACGTTCGACGAGGCCAAGGGCAAGGGTAAGGAAGCCCTCGGCAAGCTCACGGACGACAAGGGCACGCAAATGGAAGGCCAACGCGACCAGGCTGTGGGTAAAACCAAGCAGGGCATGGCCGACATGAAAGATAAAGCGGACGACGTCGTGAAGGACGTCACAAACCGCGACAACAAGTAGGTGATTATGGCTACCCAGAGCATGAAGACAACCGTTGATACCAGCAAGATCAAGGAGCACATGCCGATCGTTTGCTCCGAGGGCGTCCAGTTCGGTACCGTCGACCACCTCGATGGCAACGCGATCAAGGTGACCAAGGACGAGCAGGGCCAGCACCACTGGATTCCGCTCTCCTGGGTGACCCGGGTGGACGAGCACGTCCACATCGACCGTCCAGGCGAGCAGGCGATGCAGGAGTGGTCCACAAGTCCGCCAAACGGCAATCGCTAACCCACACCGCATGCACACCTAAACGTACGGGCCGGTGACTAATCACCGGCCCGTACTCGTGGCGTTAGCCCAAATTGCCTATTTGCCCCATATCCAAAATCCTTTGTGACTAGTAGACTTGGGCCATATGACCAGGTGACAACCCCCAGCTTGGTTGTCGAATATGAAGCAGGTGCGGCGCCAGTGGCCCCAAACACCGTAACCCCTGCCGAGCGCGCACTGCGTGAGGTAGGCGGACCAAGTTACTTCGAAATCGGGCGGGTCAATCCGCCGGAGAACTCCGTGTCCGCATTCGCGCCGGATGACTGGCGCCTTTATTTCCTGATGCGAGAATTGCCCGTTGCCGACCGAATTCAGGTGCTGCGCTTTGCCGAAATGCTCTATAACCTTCGGCATGCGATGGATTGGGCAGACGATCTGCCCGACGAGGCGACAGCCAATTTCACCTGACCGATTCCGGAAGGCCTATGCATGAGTGATACCGTCGTCATTGAGGGCGGTACCGTCGTCACGCACGATGGACAGTTCCGCGCAGATGTCGTGATCGCCAATGAGCGAATCACCGCGCTAACTACCGACGCAACCGATATCGACGCTGACCACCGCATCGATGCGACCGGCCTGCTGGTGCTGCCCGGCGGGATCGATGTCCATACTCATTTCCGCGAGCCGGAGGAGTTCACCAAGGAGGGCTTCCTCGCCGGCGGGCAAGGCGCCGCGGCAGGCGGGATTACCACGGTGATCGAGATGCCGCAGGCGGATCCGACCACGGTGACCGTCGAGCAGTTCCAGGCCAAGCGGGCACGGGTCAACAAGAACGCGCTGGTCGACATGGCGCTCTGGGCCGGCGTCGTCGGTCCGCCGCTCCAGGACGAGGTCGATCTGCAGGACCTGGCTGGGACCGGGGCGGTCGCGTTCAAGTCGTTCATGGCGTCGTCCAGCCCGTCCTTCCCGGCCGTCGACACGTCGACGCTGTACTGGGCGATGTCGATCATCGCCGAGACCGGGCTGCCCTATGCGCTGCATGCGGAGGACAACAACCTGGTCCAATCCGGCCTGAAGCGTCTGCAGGACGCCGGCCGCACCGATCCGATGGCGCACGCCGAGTCCCGACCGCCACTGGTCGAGGCGGTGGCCGTGGCCGAGGCGCTGTATCTGGCCGAAGTAACCGGCTGCTGGGTGCACATTTGCCATTGCGCCTCCGCCGATGCCTTGCGGTTGATCGCGGACGCGCGGACGCGCGGTGTGCGGGTAACCGTCGAGACCTGCCCGCAGTACCTCTCGCTGAACACGGACGACCTGCTGGCCCTGAAGGGATATGGCCGCTGTGCGCCCGCCTTACGTTCCCAGGACGAGGTCGATCACATCTGGTCCTACGTGCTCGACGAGACGGTCGACCTGATCTGCTCCGATCATTGCGGTTTCACGAAAGAGCAGAAGGACGCTGGCGAGGACGACATCTTTCGCGCGCCGATGGGCCTGGCCGGCATCCAGACGCTGCTGCCGGTCTTCTACGATGGCGCGGTGCGAGGCCACTCGATGAATCTGAGCCAGTTTGTGCGTCAGATTGCGACGAATCCGGCGCAGGTTTTCGATCTCTACCCGCGCAAAGGCACGATCGCGATCGGTTCGGACGCGGATATCGTCGTCTTCGATCCGGAGCGCTCGTGGGTGGCGCGGGGCGAGGAGATGGCCCACAAGCAGAAGTGGACTCCGTTCGAGGGCAAGACGATCACCGGCCGGGTGATCAGGACCTTGCGGCGCGGCGAGACGGTCTTCGACGATTCGCTGGAGGGCGAGGCGCGGCTGCCGGCATTGGCTGGTTCGGGTCGATTCCTGCCTCGCGGATACGGGCGGGCCGCGGTCTCCTGATGCGCAACGCGGAGCATCGCGGCGACCAGCCCCTCAGCGATTGGCTGGGGCAATGGGGACCGTTTACGCCTGATCCGTCGATAGATGTCCCGGAGGCCGAGATCCGCAAGGTGCTGCGGAAGTTGGCTGAGCGGTTGACCGACAACTACCCCTTTCCGCACCCGGTCTACGCCGGTCAGATGCTCAAGCCGCCGCACCCGATCGCAGCCGCGGCGTACGCAATGGCGATGCAGATCAACCCGAACAATCACGCGCTCGACGGTGGACCGGCGACGGCCGCGATGGAGCGCGAGGTGATCGCGGAAATGGCGGGGATGGTCGGGTACACGCCGGAGACGAGCCTCGGCCACCTCACCTCTTCTGGCACGATCGCCAACCTCGAGGCGCTCTGGGTGGCGCGGGAGCTGCATCCCGGCGCGGCGATCGCGTCGTCCGCCGGCGCGCATTACACGCACCAGCGGATGTGCGGGGTGATCGGCGTCGAGCATGTCGCGATCCCGACCGAGGCGAATGGCCGGATGTCGATTCCGCACCTCAGCGATGCGGTGAAGTCAGGACGGATCGGCACTGTGGTAGCAACGCTGGGCACGACCTCCCTCGGGGCCGTCGACGATCTCCCCACCTTTCTTGGGATATGTCGTGAGCACGACGTGCGGATCCACGTCGATGCGGCGTATGGCGGCTTTTTCCGGCTGCTGGCTGGTGGCGACCTGCTCGAACCCGACGTCGCTGCGGCATACCGGGCCATGGGCGAGGCAGACAGCATCGTGATCGACCCGCATAAGCACGGGCTCCAGCCCTATGGCTGCGGGTCGGTGCTCTTCCGGGATGCGTCGGTCGGGCGGTTCTACAAGCACGACTCGCCCTATACCTACTTCACCTCAGGCGATCTGCACCTCGGCGAAATCAGCCTCGAGTGTTCGCGGGCCGGTGCGGCCGCGGCGGCGCTCTGGGCCACGCTCAAGCTGTTTCAGTTGACGCCCGAGGGGTTGGGTCGGGTGCTGGCCCGGACCCGGCAGGCGGCAACCACTTGGGCCGCGTTGATCACAGACTCGCGCGAATTGCGGCTGGTCACGCAGCCGGACCTGGATATCGTCTGCTTCTATCCGAAACCGGCGCAACCGAAGCGGGTCTCCGAGATCTCAGCCTGGACGGAGCGGATCTTCGTCCACGGCATGTGTCCGCATCCGGATGCCTTCTTCCTGGCGAAACTTGCGATGACCGAGGATCAGCTTGATCGGTCGGCGCATCCCAACCTGATCTGGGACCAGAAGACGGTTACGGTTCTGCGCAGCGTGCTGATGAAGCCGGAGCATGCCGACCTCGTCCCTGCCCTGCATGAGCGCGTCATCGAATCCACCAAGCGGACGAACGTCTAGCCGGCTCTCGCGTCAGTGGCCGTAGACCGAGATGTGGCGGCGGCTGTCGGCGGTGAAGGGCTCACTTTTCCAGCCACCCCAGCGGTCGACCAGGCGGAGTCTGGCGATGCGCGCCATCAAGTCGAGCTCGCTGGGCCAGGCGTAGCGCGTGACGATCGGAGACAAGCGGACGCCATCCCGCGTGAGGGCAACATGGCTCTCATCGAGGATCTGGGTCACGGGGTCGAAGCGGGCGAGATCGAGTCTAACCACATCGGCTTCGACCATCTCCGCATCGACGTACTGATGGTTGCGCAGCCGGTACAGCCAAGCGGGTGTCTCAGCCTCGATTACGAAGTGGCCGTCGTCGGTGAGGTGGGCGGCGACGTTCTGAAAGCAGCGCACCTGGTCGTCCTGGGTAAGCAAGTTGAAGAACGTGTTGAAGACGATGTAGATCAGCCGATACCTGCCCTCGACCGGCACCGCGGCGAAATCGCCGATCGTGATCGCGAGCCCATCGCCGCCCGGCTTGGACCGCAATCGGGCCACCATCGCCTCGGATATCTCGACTCCGTCGACTCGGACGCCCCGAGCCGCGAGGGGCAAGCCGATCCGGCCGGTCCCGATCGCCAGCTCGAGGACCGGTCCGCTCCCGGCGAGGGCGTGCATGAAGTCGACGGTCTCGGCTTCGTCGCCGCGGGGGAAGTCATCGTAGGTTTCGGCCACTTCCGTGCCAAAGGCCTTGAATGGATCGAATCCTCTCATCGTCCCTCCTCGATTTCGGTCTACGCTGAATCAAACATGGACTTTACCCCAGGCATCGGGCCCCGGTTGGCAACGGCACGAGGTCTGGCCAGGGACCGGAGGAGCGGACGTGATCAAGATCAAGCGGGCGTACGTGGATGCGTCGCCGGAGGATGGGGCGCGGTTCCTGGTGGACCGCTTGTGGCCGCGGGGTGTCACGAAGGAGTCGCTGCGCGTCGAGGCGTGGCTCAAGGATCTCGCTCCGAGCACCGAGCTTAGGAAGTGGTTCGGCCACGATCCGGCGAAGTGGGACGAGTTCCAGCGCCGCTACATCGCAGAGTTGCAGTCCGAACCGGGCGCGTGGCAGCCGCTCATCGACGCCGCGGGCAATGGCACGGTGACGTTGGTCTATGGGGCGAAAGACACCGAGCACAACGATGCCGTGGTGCTCAAGGACTTCCTCGACAAGCAATTAGATTAGCCCAGCGACTGAAACTGCAGCAGCTCAAACTGCGTAGTGCCGGGCGGCTCGCCCGGCTTGATGCCGACCGAAACCGGGCGAGCCGCCCGGCACTACGTCTACATTGCCGACGTGCGGGCAGGCTCGAGCGCCATCTTGATCAGATCGCGGGTCGCGTCGAGGCAGCCGTCACC
>DASQCG010000379.1:0-1634 GCA_035634825.1 Thermomicrobiales bacterium
GCCGATCGAGACCGTCATCGGCGTCGGCTATCGCCTGCTGGAGCAACCGTGAGCCTGTTCCGGCCGTCGGTGCGGCTCAAACTGACGATGCTCTACGGCGTGCTTTTTATAACCGCCGGCTTGTTGCTGATTGCTGTGACCTACGGCCTCGTCCGCCGCGAGTTGGCGCCGAATGCACTGCAGCCGGGACCGCGGATCGAACGGCAGCACGATCAGCCATCCAATCCGGCCGACCGCGAGGCCGGCGCGCGCCGTGAGGAGCGCCGTTTCGCGTTAAGGCAGCTCTGGCGGCAATCACTCGTCGCTTTGGCGATCACGACGCTCGGTGCGCTCGGACTCGGCTGGCTCCTGGCCGGCGAGGTCCTGCATCCGATCCAGCGAATTACGGCCCACGCCAAGTCGTCGTCCGCAACAACACTCGATGAGCGAATCCATCTCGAAGGGCCGGATGACGAATTGAAGGAATTGGCCGATACCTTCGACGCGATGCTCGACCGGTTGCAGGCAGCGTTCCGCGCGCAGCAGGGGTTCGCCGCCCAAGCCTCGCACGAGCTTCGCACGCCGCTCGCCATCATCCGGGCAGAAGCAGAAGTTGCCCGCGCCGCCCCGGATGCGACCGATCGAGAACGGCAGAGCGCCGAAGCGATCCTGACGGCGGTCGGCCGAAGCGAGGGGCTGGTCGACGGCCTGCTCGCCCTGACCCGCAGCGAGAGCACGATGCTCAACGCCGGTCCGGTCGATCTGGCCGACCTGACCGGCGATGTCGTCGGGGAGTACATCGGCGAAGCGGATCAGGCCCGGGTCCGGCTCGACCTCGCCCTCGATGCGGCCGAGGTGCGCGGCGATCCGGCCCTGCTTCAGCGGATGGTCGGCAATCTGGTCCAGAACGCCATCCGCTACAACGTGCCGGACGGAAGCGTGGCAGTGTCAGTCCGGCCGGAGGCCGGTATGGCCCGGGTCGTGGTCGAAAACAGCGGACCGGCGGTCAGTCAAGTGGAAATCGACCAGTTGTTTCAGCCGTTCGTGCGTGGCGACTGGGCCCGACGCAACCGGAGTGGCTTCGGTCTCGGGCTGGCCATCGTCCGCTCGGTGGCGACCGCCCACTCCGGGACAATCCGGGCCATTCCCGGACCGAACGGCGGCCTGCGGGTCACCGTCGATATCCCGCACCTGTCGGCGCAATCCGGCTGATCACCTGCGGCTGGAGCGAAGGCTGCCGCTCGACCGACACCACGACTGAGGCGACGATCGCGATCAGGGCGGCAATGGCCAGGATGCCGGGTGCCATCAGCGGATCCCGGCCGGTCAATGCCACCTTGACCAGCTCAGTGGTCGTGGCGTGCGGGTGCAGTTCCTTCTCGAAGCCGGTGTTGCCTTCGATGTGTGCCCAGACACCGATCAGCGACGCCGCGGCGATCAGGATCATCACGACCCGCGTCCCAAGAATCAGGCGCGGGCTCCGGGCGCGGCTTAGGAGAGCCACGCCCAGGAATCCGACGCCGCAGAGCAGGAACGGCAGGAGCTGGAGGCTGCCGTCATAGTGCTTGAGCATGATCAGCTCTCCGATCGTGCCCAGGAAGAGGAAGGCGGAGATGCCGAGCAGCCAGCGCCGAATCGTGGCGAGGCGATAATCC
>DASQCG010000380.1:0-5528 GCA_035634825.1 Thermomicrobiales bacterium
CCGGATCTCTCGACCTTCGCGCCGATCCCGTGGGAGACGGGCGAGTATGCGACGGCACGGGTGATCTGCTGGGTCTTCAACCCGAACGGCGACCCCTTCCCGGGCGACCCGCGCTGGGTCCTGTACCGGCAGCTCGAGCGGCTGGCGAAGAAGGGCTACCTCTACCAGACCGGGCCGGAGCTCGAGTTCTTTCTCTTCTCGACCAATGGCGACGGTATCTCGCCGCTGCCATATGATCAGGCCGGCTATTTCGACTACTCGACCGACATCGCCTCGACCATCCGCAAGGACATGGTGATCGCGCTCGACCAGATGGGCATCGAGGTCGAGACCAGCCATCACGAGTGCGCCGTCGGCCAGCACGAAATCGACTTCATGTACGGGCACGCCCTGCCGACCGCCGACCGGGCCGTGACCTTCAAGTACGTACTCAAGGCGGTGGCCCAGCGGCATGACCTGCATGCGACCTTCATGCCGAAGCCGCTCGAAGGCGTCGCCGGCAACGGCATGCACGTCCACCAGAGCTTCAAGGACATCGAGACCGGCCAGAATGCCTTCGTCGATCCGGAGGATCCGTATGGCCTCTCACCAATCGCCAAGCAACTGATCGGCGGGCAGCTCTATCACGCCCGCGCGCTCTGCGGCGTGATCGCGCCGCTGGTCAACTCCTACCGCCGGCTGGTGCCGGGCTACGAGGCGCCGGTCTACGTCTCCTGGGCACGGACGAATCGCTCGGCCCTGATCCGCGTCCCGGCCATCCGCGGCGGGCACACGGCGGCGACGCGGGTCGAACTGCGCTGTCCGGATCCCTCCTGCAACCCGTACCTTGCCTTCGCGGCGATGCTGGCAACCGGCCTGCATGGCATCGAGGAGAACCTGCCGCTACCGGAGCCGGTCGAGGAGAACCTCTACCATTTCACCGACGACGACCTGAAGCGGCGCAATATCCCGATGCTGCCGGCCACGCTGGGTGAGGCGATCGATGAGATGGAGCGGGACGAGGTCATCCGCGACGCGCTCGGCGACCACGTCTTCGATCGGCTGATCGAGGCGCAGCGCAGCGAGTGGAGCGATTTCCGCCGCCACGTCTCCCAGTGGGAGCGCGATCGGTATTTGGCGATCTACTGAGTCGAGCAGGCGAGAAGTCGAGGAGTCGAGAAGAAGGGCGGGGGTCGGGAGAGGCATCTCCCCTCTCCCGCTTTTTTTCGCGGGAGAGGGGTCGGGGGCGAGGGTTACCTCCTTACTCGGCGCGGTTGACTTCGGTTCGCACCGTGTTACGGTCTGACCATTGGCTCTTGGTCTATCGCGCGGTAAGCACCATGGCAGGAACGTCCATTCGCGTTGTTCCGATGCGCGCCGACCAGCGCGAGCGCGCGGCGGAGGTCTTTGCCCGTGCCTTCCTCAGCGACCCAGCGATGGTCGCCACTTTCCCGGACTCGGATGAGCGCACGCGGGTGATGCGGGTGATGGGAAATTGGAATATCCGCCTGGGCGAGACGTTCGGCGAGGTATTCGTCACCGCCGGCGAGGTCGATGGCGTGCTGACGTTGTTCTCGAGCGAGCGGGAGGAGGAGTTGGAGGAGCAGATCTTCGATACCTACGGCTCAATGCCCGATGAGATGGGACCCGAGGCCTGGGAGCGGAATGAGGCGATGGGGCGGCTCTGGGAAATCCCGCACGAGGCGATGAAGGCGGCCGTGGCCGAACCGCACTGGTACCTCGATCTCCTCGCAGTCGATCCTGACCGGCAGGGTATGGGCATCGGGAGCACGCTCTTGCAGGTCGTGAACGCACGCTCCGACGCCGACGGCCGTCCCTGTGCCCTGTTCACCTTCACCGAACGGAATGTCGGGCTCTACCAGCGGCACGGGTACGAAATCGTCGCCGAAGGTGAAGCCCCGCTCATGCCCCTCCACTACTGGTGCCTGAAGCGCCCATCGGCGAGGTAGATTTGCTCATCGAGAAGGGGTATCGCGTGAATAGGTCCACGATCGGCATTGTGCCTATGGCCGCCGACCAGCTCGATGCCGCCGCCGGCGTTATGGCCCGCGGATTTCAGAACGATCCCCTTTTCACGGCCATCTGGCCAGACCCGGATGAACGAGCCTCCTCGTTGAACCAGCTTGCGCGCTGGGATCTGGCTGACGCGGGTGCTGGTGACAAGGTGCTCGTCACAGTCGGCTCGGTCCAGGGCGTGGCCAAGGCCATTCGGAGCGACACGCACAAACCCCTCGATGAGGACGACTTCCACCGCCTCAAAGTCGAGTTGACCCCGAGCGCATGGCAACGGTTCAAGGACGTCCATGCCTTCAGCTTTGCGGACCAGCAGTTGAAGACGAAGACACCTGAAGCGCACTGGTATCTCCAGGCCCTCGCGGTTTCGCCCGAGCACCAGGGTCGCGGAATCGGAAGCGCCCTGATGGATTCCCTCCATGTCTGCGCCGACGCGGACGGCTTGCCAACCGCCCTTCTCACCTTTCAACCACGAAATATGCCGCTTTACCAACGCAACGGCTACAAGACCGTTGCCGAGGGCACCGAGCCAAGCCAGGGTCTCTACTACTGGTGCATGAAGCGCGAACCGAAGGTGGGTGTCAGGTTTTAGGTTTTGGCTTCTCGGGGTTCGGGGTTCGGGGTTCGGGGTTCGGGGTTCGGGGTTCGGGGTTCGGACGAAGCGTAGTTGCCACGTTCCCGCTCACGTCGTCAACTGGTGCGACGGATCTCCGTGTAGGGGCAGATGGCAATCTGCCCGCGCTCGTCCACAACGAACGTCACCGCCGCCAGGACCGGTGACGGGTTTTGCACATGCCACGTAGTTGTGGGGAACGACCCGGGCAGATTGCCATCTGCCCCTACACCGGTTCCATCCACCGTCAACCAACCACCATCCACTCGACTTCTCGACTCCTCGACTTAATCCTCCGTCACGTACCGTCGCCAGCGGAGGACTCGGCGCTCAAGGAGGGCGACGAGGGTGAAGAGGGTGATTGCCATCGCGGCCAGGATCACGATCGCGGCGAAGACCCGCTCGGTCTGCAAGCGGGCCGCCGAGATGTTCATCAGGTAGCCCAGGCCGGAGTTTGCACCGACGTACTCGCCGAAGACCGCGCCAATCACGGCGATCGAGATGCCGATTCGCGCGCCGGAAAAGAGCGACGGCAATGCCGACGGCACGTTGACCATCCAGAAGCGCCGCACCCGCGATGCCCCGTAGGTTCGCAGCAGGTTGAGCGTCTCGCGATCGGCCGAGCGCAACCCATCGACCGCACCAACCGTGATCGGGAAGAAGGCGACCAGCGACGTCACGATCACCTTCGGGGTCAGGCCGTATCCGAACCAGACCAGCAGCAGCGGCGCCAGCGCGACCAGCGGGACTGCCTGGCTGGCGATCACGATCGGGTAGATCGCCCGCTCGAGAATCGCCGAGACGTGGATCAGGACCGCGATCAGGATCCCGGCCACGAGCGCGATCGCGAAGCCGATCAGCACCTCCCGCAGCGTCACCCAGGCGTTGTCGGCCAGCAGGCGACGGTCGTCGATCAGCGTCTGCCCGATCAATCGGGGCGATGGCAGGAACCACGACGGCGTGTCGTTCGCCTCGACCCGCCACTGCCAGAAGGCGATCCCGACCGCGAGAACCAGGAGCGGCGCGACGATCTGCGTCACCCAGCGGTTGCTCATGCCGGTGCGGCCGTGCCGAGGTGGATCAGGAGGCGAGCCTTGGCCGCCAGGAACTCAGGCGCGAGGGTCAGGGAGCGGCGGCGCGGCCGGGTGAAGGTGATCCGCTCCTCGGCGATCACCTGGGCCGGCCGGGGACTGACGACCAGCACCCGATCGGCCAGCAGCAGCGCCTCCTCGACATCGTGCGTGACCAGTAGAACGGTGCGTTGACCGCCCGGCAGGACATCCTGCAGCCAACGGTGGAGATCGGAGCGGGTCAGGGCATCGAGCGCGGCGAAGGGCTCGTCGAGCAGCAGGATCGGCGCATCGGTCAGCATCGTACGGACGAAGGCGACGCGTTGGCGCATCCCGCCCGAGAGCTGGGCCGGGTAGGCATGGGCGAAAGCATCGAGCTCGAACTCGCGGAGGCGGTCAAGGGCACGGGATCTGGCCTCCCGGCGCGGCACCCCGTGCGCCTCGAGGGCGACCGCGGCATTCGCCTGCACGTTCCGCCACGGCATCAGCAGATCGCGCTGGCGAAGGTAGGCGCTCTTGCCGAGCCGATCGGCAGCCGGCAGAACGGCACCGTTGACGGCCACCGTGCCGGCATCCGGTTCGATCAGCCCGGCGATCACGTCCAGCAGTGTGCTCTTGCCCGAGCCCGACGGTCCAACGATCGCCACGAACTCGCCCGGCGCGACGGCGAGCGAGAGACGATCCAGCACCGGCAGCCGATTCGCCCGCTCGACATACGTCGCCGAGACTTCGCGCAACTCAATTGCCGGAGGGACGTCGCTCATGCCGGAAGTATGGAGGCGAGCAGGCAAGCCGGCGAGCAGCCGGATGTTGAGGGTTGAGGGTTGAGGGTTGAGGGAACGAAGAGGTCGGTCGGTGGCATCACATCGCAATGCGACGTCATCTCGATCGGCCCGGGTTTCGTCACCAAGCCGCGTGACCAATGCCATATTGAGCAGCCTCCGGGATTTGCTATGCTCGGATCAGGAGATTGAGCGATGAGCGTAACGATCAACGTCTCTGAAGAGACAGCGGAAATGGTCCAGCGCAAGGTGGACCAGGGGCTGTACCCCGACCTCGAAACTGCCTGGGCAGAAGCAGCCCGACTCCTCGACGAGTATGATCGCGAAGAGGCCCTCCTCTCCAAGCTGCAGGTTGGCCTTGACCAGCTCGAACGCGGTGAGGGCATTCCCTGGAACGAGGAGACCAAGCAACGAATCCTGCGGGAGGGCCGGGCAGCTTATGAGCGTGGAGACATCCCTGATCCAGACGTTTGCCCTTAGGTATGGGTGTCACTCTTAGCCCCAAGGCATCACTGGATCTCGAGGCTATTTACAACTACTCGCTGCAGGTGTGGGGTGCCGAACAAGCGGGGCGCTACCTGGCTCGCCTCTTTTCCGGACTCGATTTACTGGTTGATACCCCATACCTTGGACGGCAGCTGGGCGGCAGACTCGGAGCCATCCGAATACTGAACATCGGGGAACACATTGCCTACTACCAAATCAGGTCGAGCGGTGTTTATGTGATTCGCGTTCTCCACCCTAAGCAGCAGGTTGTCCTGACGCCCGAGGAATAGCTTTTGGTGTCGAGGTGACTTGACATCCCAGGGAATCGGGTTGCCGTGGGCGGCCAAGCTGTTGTCGCAGCGGGGCACTCGCAAGGGCATTTTCGGGAGGAAGGGCGCGTAGTGAGTGCAGAGACGAGCCGCGAGTCACGGCTCCTGGCTGTCAAGGCGCTGGCAAGCCTTCCGCTGTTCCAGCTCTCGACGGCGGGCATGGAGCTGTTCCATACCAACATGCTCTACTGGCTCGCAACCGAGCGGCCCGATGAGTCAGTTGCGGTCTGGAATG
>DASQCG010000381.1:0-5693 GCA_035634825.1 Thermomicrobiales bacterium
GACGGTCGTGACATCGAGACCGGCTAATTCGCGCTGGACCTCAGTAGCCGCGTTCCCGACCACAACGATGGTCACATCCAGAGGCGATATCACAGCGGACTCGGTAATTCGCCTGATCACCGTTTTTCCGCAGATGTCGAGGAGTTGCTTGGGTCGACCGAGGCGGGTCGATTGCCCGGCCGCGAGGATAATCCCCGCAACCTTCGGTCGCTCAGGAGGCGTCGCCACGGATCGATCCGGTGGCTTCGGTCAGCGGGCCGCCCACGCGCCCCTTCCGGACCGCGATGATCTCGGCCATGATGCTGATTGCCATCTCTTCAGGCGAGCTGGCCCCGATATCGAGACCGATCGGTCCCCGAATCCGGGAAAGCGATTCGTCGGAGACGCCGGCGTTACGTAGTCGCTCGCGCCGGTCGCGGTTCGTCTTGCGGCTGCCGACCGCGCCAATGTATGGCGCTTTGGTCTCGAGCGATCCGATCAGGGCCGGCTCATCGAACTTCGGGTCGTGGGTCAGGATGGCGAGGTATGAATTGCGGCCGATCCGGTAGCGCGCAAGCGCTTCGTCTGGCCAGGCGACGATCACCTCGTCCGCCTCGGGGAAGCGCTCCTCAGTTGCCAGCTTCGCCCGGGCGTCACTGATCAGGACCCGGTAGCCGAGCATCTTGGCGATCTTCGTCAACGGCTGGGCAGCATGGACCGCGCCGAAGATGATCAGCGTCGGCGGCGCCGGGTAGACGTCGTAAAAGAGATCGACTGACCCCTCGGGGCCTTCCGTGGGCACCGTCTCCGACTTTTCGGCGTCCATCAACGCCTGCGCATGGTCGACTGCATACTGGTCGAGCCGCTCATTGCCGAGCGTGCCGATCTGCTCCGAGTCGACGATCGCCAGCTTCCGACCCGCGCCGGGTCCGTTGACGATCGTGACCAGCGCAGCCGGCTCATATCGCTCGGCCGCCTCCCGCACCCGATCGTAGAGATCGGCGGTCGTCAGTTGGCTCACGACACCTCCACCGGCAAGTCCAGCGGCTCGACGTAGACGTCTATCGCGCCGCCGCATGCCAGCCCGACATCCCAGGCCATTTCGTCGGTGATGCCGTAGTGGACCAGTGTCGGTTGGTTGCTCTTGAGGACTTCCTGGGCAACGTCGAAGACAGCCGTTTCGACACAGCCACCGGATACTGAGCCGGCAAGGTCGCCCGTGCTCGAGATGGCCATCGTCGCGCCAACCGGTCGCGGCGCCGAGCCTTCGACCTTGACGACTGTGGCGATGGCGATCCGGTCTCCCCGGGCGCGCCAGGCATCCACTTCGGGCAGGAATTCTCTCATCACGTCACCTCCGTGCGTTCACGCGAGCCAGGTACTTGGGATCGATTTCGATCGTCAGCTCGCCGCGATTGCCTATACGGGCGATGCCGGGTAGCTGCTCGGCTGCAGTCCCGGCGACGGCACTTTGGCGGCGGACCGGCGGCTGGTTATCGACCTCGCCGAGCATCTTTGCCAGCGCCTCCATACTCTTCAGGTTATGGATCGGCAGGAAGTAGTCAACATACGGCAGCGCGGCCCGGATTCCCTGTGTCAGCGGCTGGTATCCCGGCGCGCCGAGCAGCGGGTTGAGCCAGATCAGCCGCCGGCACGATCGTTGCAGCCGCGCCATCTCCTTCGAGAGCAGTTTCGGGTCACCCCGGTCCCAGCCGTCCGAGATCATCACCACGGTCGCGCCCGAACGCAGCACGCGGCGGGCCCACTTGAAGTTGAACTCCTTGATTGCCTCGCCGATCCGCGTGCCTCCTGACCAGTCGTCGACCGACTTGACGACGTGCTCGATTGCGGCGTCGACGTTGCGCTTGCGGAGCTCGCGGGTGATCCGGGTCAGGCGTGTGCTGAAGACGAAGACCTCGACCGAGTCGAGACCGTGCTCCAGCGCGTGCACGAACTGGAGCAGGAGCCGCGAGTAGCGATCCATTGAACCGGAGATGTCGCAGATCAGCACCAGCGGCCGCATCCGCTCCTTGCGGCGGCGATATTTGAGCTCGACTGGAACCCCGCTGTTCCGCAACGACCGCCGGAGTGTCCCCCGGTAGTCGATAAAGTCGCCGTGGACCGCGCGCTCCTTGCGCCGTGTCTTGCGCGTGCCGAGCCGCCAGTCCATCTTCGCGATCATCCGCCGTGCCTCGGCGATTTCCTCGGCGCTGAACTGCGAGAAGTCCTTCTTGCGCAGCACTTCGCGCGCCGAGAAGACGATCACATCGTCCGGGAGATCATCGAGATCTTCCGCCTCGCCATCGCCCTCGTCTGCCGTGTCCTCGATCGCCATAACCGTGCGCTCGCGCATCCGGGTCGCGTTATCCGCGCCGGCCCGCTTCTCCTGCTCGCTCGATTCCCGCGGCGTGCTGTCCTCTGGCGGCTCCTCGCTGGTGAGCATCTCCTCCATCGAGGTCTCGACCGGCGCGATCGGGTTCATCACCTGCCGCCAGAACCGGCCGAAGATCGCATCAAAGGTTGGAATCTGCTCCGGGGAGTTGACCAGGGTTGCCTTTGCTGCCGAGTAGAAGTCGTTCCGGACCCGGCAGTCGATCTCGCCAACCGATTCCACGAACGTGATCAACTGGCCGCTCCCGATCGGCAGACCGGCCGCGCGCAAGTCCCGCCCGAGCATGAGCAGGTTCCGGGTCAATCGTCCGGCCGTGATATCGTCGGGATCGCGTCGTCTATTGCTGCGCTGTAGCACGGGCCGCCCGCTCGATCAATTGCTCGGCCTGGTCGCCGCGCACGCGATCGACGTCCTCCTGGTACTTGAGGAAAACGCCCAGCGTGTCGTCGACCGACTCGGTATTCAGCTCTGTCGTGCCTAGGGAGAGCAGTGCCTGCGCCCAGTCGAGCGTCTCGGCCATTCCCGGCGGCTTGAACAAATCGACCTCGCGCAAGCCCTGCGTGAACCCGCAAATCTGGACTCGCAGCTTCTCGGGCGCATCCGGAACCTTGGCGGAGAGGATGCGGTACTCCTTGTTGTATGTCGGGAAATCGATCCAGTAGTACAGACAGCGCCGCTTGAGCGCGTCGTGGATCTCGCGGGTCCGGTTCGAAGTCAGGATCACGATCGGCGCGTGCTCGGCGCGGATCGTACCCAGCTCCGGAACGGTCACCTGGAAGTCCGAGAGCAGCTCCAACAGGAACGCCTCCAGCTCCTGGTCGGCGCGGTCGACCTCGTCGATCAAGAGGACCGGCGACTGCTCGTGCGCGGCGTCGATTGCCTGCAGGAGCGGTCGTTTGAGCAGGAACTCCTCGCCGAAGATGTCGCGCCGGGCCGCCTCGGTGTCGACTCCGCCGGCCACCTCGAGGGTGCGCAGGTAGAGCATCTGGCGCGGGTAGTCCCACTCGTAGATCGCCGCGCTCGCGTCAAGACCCTCGTAGCACTGGAGCCGGATGAGCGGCGTGTTGAGGATCGTCGAGAGGACCTTGGCGATCTCGGTCTTGCCGACGCCCGCTTCGCCCTCGAGGAGCAGCGGCTTGCGTAGGCGCAAAGTCAGAAAGAGGGTCGTCGCCAGGCTCCGGTCCGCAATGTATTTCTCACCGCGCAGGGCGGCTTCGAGTTGGTCAACCGTGTCGAAGTTCCGACCGGTATGGACCGTGGCGAATGCCTCGCTGGTTGTACTCAAGAATTTGATCTCCAGAAGAGAGGACCGGCGGCCCTCGGCATACTTTTCAAATGGAAGTATCGCCGAGGGAGGCGCGCCTTCGCCATGATCCGCTACGGGTTACTTCTTCGGTGGCGCGGGCCAACGGCCATACCAGTCGAACGGCTCCGGGTTGAGGTTGACGACCACGTTCTTGACCTGCGTGTAGAGGTCCATCACGTGCCGGCTCAACTCCCGACCCAACCCGCTCTGCTTGTAACCGCCGAATGGCGCCTCGGGAGGATTGACCGTCGGGTAGTTGATCGAGACATTGCCGGCTTGCAGCCGCCGCGCCATCGTATGGGCGCGCTTGATGTCCTTCGTCCAGATCGTCGCAGCCAGCCCGTAGATCGTGCTGTTAGCCGCCGTCACGACCTCGTCCTCGGTCTCGAACGGCAGAACCGCGAGGATCGGTCCAAAGACCTCCTCCTGGGCCAGTCGCATGTCGGATCGGACATTGCCGAAGACGGTCGGCTCGACAAAGTTACCATTGGCCAGCTCGGTCGTTGTCACCCGCTTACCGCCCGAGAGCAGCTCGGCGCCATCTTCGACCGCGAGCTGGCAGTAATTGAGGACACGATCCCGCTGCTGCGGCGAGATGACCGGTCCCATTTGCGTCTCGAAGTCGAGCGGATCGCCGACACGGATTCTGCGCGCCTTGTCCACGAACGCCCTGGTGAAGTCGTCGTAGATGCTCGTGTGCAGGAAGAGACGAGTCCGGGCCGTGCAGCGCTGGCCGGCGTTGGCGTAGATTGCGAAGAGCGAGCCATTGACTGCCTCGTCGATATCGGCGTCCGGGAAGACGATGTTCGGGCTCTTCCCGCCCAGCTCGAGCGTGACCTTCTTGATCGTGCCAGCGGCCAGCTCCATGATCCGCCGCCCGGTCGCGGTCTCGCCGGTGAAGGCAACCTTGTCGACCAGCGGACTCGCGACCAGCACCTCGCCGATCTCGCCGCCAGGCCCGGTGATCACGTTGACGACGCCGTCTGGAATGCCAGCGTCGCGGCAAATCTCGCCGAGGACGATCGCGGTCAACGGCGTGGCCGACGCGGGCTTGAGAATCAACGTATTGCCGGCCGCAAGTGCTGGCGCCAGCTTCCAGGCTGCCATCAGCAGCGGGAAGTTCCAGGGCACGATCTGTGCGCAAACGCCGACCGGCTCCCTCAGGGTGTAGTCGAGCAGCGGACCGTTCATCGGGATCTGCTCGCCCCAGAGCTGGGTCGCGAGGTTGCCGTAGTACTCGAAGCAGTTTGCCGAGGCGGTCACATCGGCCCGCGACTCCACGATGATCTTGCCGCAATTCATCGTCTCAAGTGTCGAGATCTCGTCGATTCGGTCCCGCAGGATCTGCGAGACGCGGTGCAGCGCGCGGGACCGCTCGAGCGGCGTCCAGCGCGACCACGGCCCCTCGTCGAAGGCCGCACGCGCCGCCTTGATCGCGCGCTCAGCGTCCTCGATGCCGGCCAGCGGCACGCGGCCGATCGGTTGGTTCGTCGTCGGGCTGACCGTATCAAAGGTCCTCCCACTCGCACCAGGCCCCGACTTGCCGTCGATCAGCAGCGAATAGATCTTGAGGGTGTCGGGTGCGGTGGTGGCCACGTCTCACTCCATGAGGTCTGAAAAGTCGTCTTGCCCGGAAGGATACTCCCCTTCGGAAGCACCTTTCCGTTACAATTTCGGTTCGTGCGCCGGCCGGGGTGGCGAAATGGCAGACGCAGCGGACTCAAAATCCGCCGGGGCAACCCGTGAGGGTTCGAATCCCTCTCCCGGTACCAGAGCCAACCAGAAACCGGCGCCAACGCACCGGTCGTTTCTCGCCCGCCCCGTTTTGACGCAGCTAAGGCAATACGGCGTGCCAGTAGGTACGGGTCTGGTCATCGCCGGCGATGACCAGAATTCCCATGCCTTCGGTAATGAGCTGCTTGGTGGACGAGACGTTGTTGAGTGCGGGGTTTTCATCGCCGCTAATGACCACGTCTCCTTTCCCGGGAGCAAACACGATATCGTCCAGTGGCACCT
>DASQCG010000382.1:0-1601 GCA_035634825.1 Thermomicrobiales bacterium
CACCGCCCTAGGCCTATCGGCCGACAGTGCCCAGGTCGTCACCGACCTCAGCGGCATCGGCTCGCTGCTGTCCACCGTCTTCGCGTTCGCGACCAGTAATCCAGTAGAAGCCGATCGGCTCCGCGATCTGCTCGGCGCTGCGGCGCCGATCTTGGTCAACCCACCGGGCACCGTGGCCAGTGCCGACGAACAGACCTGGGTCGTCATGCGCGACCTCGACGGACGCCTCGGCCAGGTCCGCTTGGACGCCTGGTAGCCGTCGCCCGGCTACGATGTCGCGCATCAACCGGTGATCACGGCGCGCGGACGGCGCCGATTCCGTCCCTCGGCAGATCTTGGACTTGCCGTCTCCGGAGGGCTACAAGTCCAAGTCACGACCAAGGCGCTCTGGAATACGACCCTGGACTAGCATTATGTTGCTTGCTTACGCAAAGAGATGCTTCTCGAAGCTGCGCCGCCTCAGGCAGGAGGATTCATGCCGGACACTCGACCCGACGTAGAACGTTCCGGGTCCTTCTCCCTTGGTCCGTGGCAGGTGAACCGGATCGGATACGGGGCCATGCAGCTAGCCGGCGACGGAGTATTCGGCCCCCCGCGAGATCGTGACGAAGCGCTCCGCGTGCTCCGAGCAGCAATCGATGGCGGGATCAATCACATCGATACCGCGCAGTACTACGGCCCGGGCGTCGTAAACGAGCTGATCCATGAGGCGCTGTACCCGTATCCGGCCGGGTTGGCGCTGGTAAGCAAGGTCGCGGTGCGCCGTGATAACGCCGGCGCCGTCTTGCCGTACGACCAGCCGGATCAGCTCCGCTTGGGCATCGAGGAGAACCTCGCAACGCTCGGCGTGGATCGGCTGGCAGCGGTGAACCTGCGCCTCATAGACGATTCCATGCCGGAGGAGCGATTCGATTCGCAGCTGGCCGCGCTGATCCGAGCCCGCGAGGAAGGCTTGATCGACGGCATCGGTCTCAGCAACATCTCGAAGCATCATCTGGTAAGAGCCGCCAGCCAAACAGAGATTGTCTGCGTGCAGAACCTGTTCAACCTGGCCGATCGACGGTCACTCGGCGTCCTCGAGGAGTGCAGCGAGCGAAACATCGCATTCGTTCCGTTCTGCCCGCTGGGATGGCCAGGCAACGTACGGAAGCAAATTCTCACCAGCCCGATCCTGGCCGGATTGGGCGTCAGGTTGCGAGCGACAGCAGTTCAGATCGCGCTGGCCTGGCTGCTTGATCTTGCCCCGAACATTCTGCTGATACCTGGCACTCGAACCCGCAAGCACCTGGCCGAGAACCTCGGAGTCGCCAGCCTCCATCTGGACGACGCTGCCCGGGAGGAGCTGCGGCGCTTCCCCGCCGTTCGATGACCAGTACATGAAGGATGCTTCTGGAAGCAAGTTAGTATCGGCGCGTGCCTAAGAATGAGCCGCTGACAGCCTCAGAAGAGATGCTGTGGCGAGCACTTATGCGCATCGTCATCGTGCTGCCCCGTCTGTTGGACCGCGACATGCTGCGGACGACGGGGCTGACGGCGAATGAATACACGACCCTGATGAACTTGTCCGAGGCCCCGAAGCGCGAACTGCGAATGGCGGACCT
>DASQCG010000383.1:0-5063 GCA_035634825.1 Thermomicrobiales bacterium
GCGGCATAGGCGGCGTTGCGCACGACCGCCGGCAGGATACCGATGCCGACCGTGATGCGTTCGGTGACGGCGAGCGCCACGCTCGCGGCCGAGATCCCGCCGTTGAAGAAGCAGTCCTCGACCACCCAGAGCTCATCGAGGCCGGTTTGCTCGACCATGCGGGCGTAGTCGGGCAGGATTTCGGGTGGGTAGGTCCGGAAAAACATCAGGCCGATCGACGGTCTGGACATGCACATACCCCTCAGCTCTGCCGGGCCAGCTCGGTGTCCGACCGGCGCAATAACTCGCGAAGCGTCGCTTCCATCTGATTGAGCTGCTCGGTGAGAGCGTCCACAGGTTCTTTCGGGATGACGCTGATCGTCCCGTTCGTCTCGAGGACTGCCCGCCGGACATCGGCAAAATCCGCCACGCCCTGCTCCCGGCAAGCGGCGGCCAGCTCCTGAATCGTCACTTTCTCGCGCAAGAGCATGTGCGTGAGCACCTCACCGTCGCGAATCAGGTCGCACGGAACGCCCTCGACCAGCCTGGTGAAGCGATGGCTGTGGTACCCCCACTGGACGATGCCCTTGTTCAGGGCGAGGAGGACGGTTGCCCCAACCAAACCACCGATCAGCGTCATATCGTCACCGATGATCGCATTTTGGACGGTATTGGAGATCAGGAGCAGAAGGATCAGGTCGGCAGTGCTCGCGTGGCCGAGCTCGCGTTTGCCGGCCACGCGCAGGGCGACATAAACGAAGAAGTAGACGGCGACCGACCGGATGATCTTCTCCGGCCAAGGCTCAGTCATGTGAAATAGATTGGTCACGATCTCGTTCACCAGGTTCCTCCCCGATTTTCTTGACAGTCAGCGGCGCTCGAATGCGAGGCGAACCCCGAGGGCGACGAACGCAGTCCCGGTGATCCGTTCTCGCCAGCGCGCAGCGCGTGGATTGCGCGCCAGGAACCGGCCAACGGATCCAGCGGCGGTCGCCAGGGCTGAATCGAACGCAAGGCCGACGGCTGCGATGATGGCCCCGAGCATCAGGAATTGGAGGAAGACAGAGCCGGCTTGCCGATCAACGAATTGCGGCAGGAAGGCCAGGAAGAAGAGCGCGACCTTCGGGTTCAGGATGCCGGTGACGATGGCTCGAGCGTATGCATTGGCGCTTCCAGCCCTCAGTGTCGGTACCGCATTGTCCGGCGGAAGGCCCATGGCGTGGTCGCGACCGAGCAGCAGGCGGATGCCGAGGTAGAGCAGGTAGGCCGCGCCGAACAACTTGACGATCATGAACGCGAGCGCTGAGGTAGCGAGAAGCGCCGAGAGACCAAGTGCGGCCGCAACAGTGTGAAACGCCGTGCCGGTATTTACACCCAGGGAGGTCATGATCCCCGCGCGCCGGCCACCATTGAGGCTCCGGGCCACGACCATCGCCTGATTGGGACCGGGCGCCAGGATCAGCGCTATGACTGCCAATGTATAAGGAAGTAACCGGTCCGCATCGAGCATCGCGCAACTCCATCAACCTGACTTTGACGACAGCACGAAATGAGCCTGCGCAATTCAACGCGGAGGACCGCGTCTGCGTCAATTGCCGTGATCTGACCACACTGACCATCGGCCATCGAATCAGGTGGGGCTGAACCACTTGGGGAGCTTGAACGGGAACCGGTCCGTCAGGAACCAGGCAAGCAGCAGCGACGCGGCGACTATGAGCCAGCCGCCGACCTCGTCCAGGAAGTAGTGATTGCCGGTCGCCATCACCGTCAGAGTCATCATGGTGATGTGGAACCCGCCGATGACCCAACCGATCGGGAATCCCTTGATCCGCGGCAGGCATGTCGCCACGGTCAGGGCGCCGATCGTGGACCAGCCGATGTGCATGCTCGGCATGGCGGCGAACTGGTTGGCGGTGACAAGTCCATTCTTCGAGAAGTAGGCTGGACCATAGACCATCAGCGTGTCGATGAAACCGTGCTCCGGCATGAACCGGGGCGGTGCCAGGGGATAGAGCAGGTACCAGGGCAGCGCCAGCAGCATCGAGCACAGGAACACCCGCCGCCAAAAGCGGAAGCGCACCGGACTGAAAATGATCCCGATCGCGCAGCATGCATAGAACAAGGGCATGAACCCGACGTAATAGCGGTTCAGGAACTGTATGACCCAACTGGGCTGATCGAGAATCCATCGCTGTAAATCGGGCTCGAAGAAGACATGAAGTCGTTTTTCGAGGTTGATGATCTGTGCGGCGTTCCTGAATCCGACCGTCTCGGCCCGGGAGATATATGTCTTGCGCACCAGCTTGTAGAGCTGGAACAGGATCATGAAGAGGCCGATGTTCAATCCAACGGCGAGAAGGCGCCAGAGGAAGACACGGATGGTCAGCCGCTGCTCAGTCCGGCCGTGCAGCTCCTGGCTGACCGTTTGATCGAGATCGGTCGCGGCCCAATCGGTCTCAGCCGCGTTCGGTATCGGCAACGCGCGTTCGTTCATAGCTCCGCTTTGTTCGGTGCACTCGTCTCCAGGCGTTGCCGGGATTCAAGCCATTCTGCCGGATTGCCGCCTGCATCGGCAAAGACATGCGCAGTTCAGGCTACACCGGGGGCGAAGAGGGGTTCATCCGGAAACGGGACCATCCGCTGGTAGACACGGTGGAAAGTTTGTCTGACTGTGGTTCGTACGTTCATCCGCACGGGTAAGGACCCGGTCCAGGGAATTGGGGTCGACATGCGGCTTCCGAAGATATCACCGGCGAAGCGGCCGGCACTCAAGCTCAGCCCGGCGGCGCGCCGAAAACTGGTGATGTCGGCGCCGGTGACGTTTGCGGCGCTAGTTGCGCTGATGAGCACGTTCGCTTCGGTGCACGATCGATTCAACTGGGTACCGGTTAGCCACGAGAACATCGTGGTCGACTCCGTGCTCAAGTTGGCGCTGGCTGTGGTCTTGTTGGCCGTGGCTGTGCTGGTCACGACCCCCCTGGCGCTGGCGATCCACGTGGCGGGTCACGCCCTGGCCGGGCACCTCTTCGGCATGCGGCTGCTCGCGATACGGATCGGACCGCTGCTGGTCACGCCGTGGGCGATCGGCAACCGCTTCGAGTGGCTCTCGATCAAGTCGAAGATGGACCTGGCGACGGGCTGGGTCCAGTTCGACGACAGCCCATTGCCGAACTGGAAACGGACACGTGGTTGGCAGGTCATGATCGGCGGCGGCTCGGCCATGAATCTGGCCGTCTCGTTCCTCTGCGCGATGATCTCGATCTTCGCGACCGATGTCACCTACGTGCTGCTCCGGCAGGCGGTCTGGATCAACCTGCTTGTGGCGGTGGTCAACATCGTTCCATTCGTCTGGTCCCGGTTCGAGTTCGAGAGCGACGGCAAGAAGTTGATGACGCTCCTGCTCGACGAGGGCGACGGCGACGAGGTCCTGATGGAGCGACTGCGCAACGAGGTCATTGTCGGGCCGATCCGCCCGGCCTCCTGGCCGCGAGAGCGGGAAACCGCGTGGGAGACGAAGCTGCGGCAAACCCCGGCCACCGGGCAAGGTAAGGCCGATCAGCTTGAGATGATGGTCTACCTGTTCGTCCAGGGCGTGGATCGCTCCGACAGCGAAGTCGCCTGGCGCTGGGTGCAGGCAATGCAGAACGCGCTCGCCAGCGAGCCCGACAACCACGAGATTACGTTCGAGACCGCGCGGGTGATGTGCGCGCTCTACGCCGCCCGCTGGGAACGCAACCCGGAATCAGCAGTCCAGTACATGCAGCAGATCAGCCCCGACTCGGGGATCACGGCCAATCCGTGGTACACCGTCGCCCGTGCGGCCACGAGCTACGCCGAGTCAACCGTTGCGACCTTTTCGGCGGAAGAGAAGCTGGAGGAGGCGCGCCGACGTGCAGCCCGGGCGGTAGGTCAACTCGTTGAGCCGGCGCGGTTGCACGGCATTGATCAGATGATGCGCGGTATTGCCCAGGCCATCCTCGGCGACGCCGAGATCGAGCTCCAGAAGCGCGACTACCTGAGCCGCGAGACGGGATACTCAGAGCCAGCCGAGCTCGAATCAGGCCTCGAACCCGAAGGCGACACCGAAGCCGCCTAGGCGCCGGCCGGGCTGGCGGCTGGCGACGCGGCTGGAGAGGCCGCGGGAGTTGCTGCTACCGGTGTGGCGATTGCGGTTTCCTGGTTGAAGACGTAGTCGGTCTGGCTGATGGTCAGGCCGGCCCGGGTCTCAATCCGGCAGGGCAGGTCGCCGCTATCAAGGTAGACGATGACCTGGATGCGCTCGCCGGTCTCAGTCACCTCGGGAAAGAGGTAGCCGGTGCAAGCGCGGCCATTGATCGTGGTTTGGCCCTGCTCGGTGCCGATGCGATCACGCTGGCGTCCACTCAATCCGCTGTAGGGAGGCGTCTCCGGGGCCAGGATCGTCGCGTACGTCCGGCTGAAGGGATCGTTGGGCGAGACGGTCCCTGGATCGATGATCTGCCACGGGCTGGGCGACCCGCCTGGCGGAGTTGTCCGCTTCGAGAGGACGCCGTTGATGAGCACGATCTCGGTCGTCGAGCCCTGGTCGGTGATCACGATCTGCTTCTGGTCGGGCAGGATCACGTGCCGCTCGGCGCGTCCGGCCAGCTCGACCGCCGGCGTCGCTTCCGGCGTGCCTGAGGCCGGGATGATCCGCGTGATCGATTGATAGCTGGTGACTTTCGGCCAGGCGGCGGCGATCCGGTCCGCAATCTGCCCGGCTGTGACCTCGCCCGGCGCAAGCGTTGCCGAGGTCGTCGGGTCGTTGCTGATGGTTGGCGTCGGCGGCAACGAGGTTGATGTGGCGTTGGCCTTGTCATCTCCGCCGCATGCGCTCAGGGCAAGTCCGATCAGGCAGACCGCGAGCAGGCAGGCGAACGTGCGACGGGTAGTCATCCGATCAGGCTCCGTCCAGGAGCGCATTGAGGGCCTCACGGAGGCCGCTCAGTGCTGCGCGCGTGCCACCTTCGGAATCCACCTCAGTGCGCGGAACCCGGGCCAGCGTCTGGGCGAGGGCAAACATCTCATCCAGCATCCGCTCGCCGTCATACGGCTCGAAGCCGTTC
>DASQCG010000384.1:0-1771 GCA_035634825.1 Thermomicrobiales bacterium
AGCCGCCGAATCCGTAGAGTGCGCCGGCCAGCTCGTTGCCGAGGTAGGCGCCAAGGGCAAATCCGCCGGTTTCGGCGAGCACGGTCATGCCCGAGGCCGGGAAGATGTCGAGGTCGGTCGCGCCCATGACCGCGCGCTGGAGCTCCTCGATCGGGGCGAACTCGTCGAAGTCGGTCAGCGCGCGAAACAGGATCTCCTGCCCGCGCACAGTTTTGGTCCAGGCGTTGTGCCAGGGAGCGGCGAATCCCAGCGATTCCGGTGTCATGGCGGGATTGTAGGGGACAGGGGGCAGGGATCAGGGGACAGTAGTTGGTGGTTGGTTGATGGTGGTTGGAGGGGATTGGGCGAGGAGGTAGTTGCGGCGCATGGGGAACTCATGCTCGGGGTAGGGGTCGCGTTCGTGGGGTTCCGGGTTTACGAAGCCGGCGTCGGTCAGGCGGTGCTCGATTTCGCCCGGCGCGAAGACCAGGAACTCCATGTCGACCGGCTGGCCGACCCATTCCGCGACGTGCCGGTCCTGCCTGCCGAGGTGGAAGGCGAGCAGGAGCCAGCCGCCCGGCCTGAGGACGCGGTGGAGCTCGCGAAAGAGGGCCGGCTGATCGGCACGGGGGATGTGGATGATCGAGTACATCGCCACGAGGCCATCGATCGAGCCGTCGGGATATGGCAGCGCGAACATCGAGGCGACCTCGAACGGCAGATCCGCGTTCAGGGCGTGGGCGGCGGCGATCATCTCCGGCGAGAGGTCGATTCCCGTCACATCCAGACCCTGATCGTGCAGGAAGCGGGTGACGCGGCCGGGTCCGCAGCCGAGATCGAGCACGTGGGCGCCCGGACCGACCCGGCGGGCGAATTCGGTCAGGATGTCGCGGTCGAAGGGCTTGGCCGTCAGATCGTCCATGCCCTGCTCGGCGTACGCCGGGGCGACCTGATCGTAGCTGGCGCGAATCCGGTCCTCGTCCATGCGGGGGAGGGTACCGGATTCGCGTCCCTGACTGTCGGTGCGGACTAGTGGCTGAAGTCGATCTGGGGCATGCGGCGGTCGAGCCAACCCGGTAGCCACCAGTTGCGCTCGCCAAGCAGGGTCATGATTGCCGGCACGAGCACCATTCGCACGACCGTCGCATCGAGCAGCACGGCGAAGGCGAGCGTGATGCCCAGCTCGGTCGGCGGGATCGGCCCCGTTACGCCGAAGGCGATGAAGACGACAATCATGATCAGCGCGGCATTGGTGATCGGTCGCCTGGTTCGGGCGATGCCGTCGCGAACCGCGACCGCGGTGTTGGCCGTCTGCTCATAGCGCTCGCGGATCGACGAGAGCAGGAAAAGCTGGTAGTCCATCGAAAGGCCGAACAAGAGCGCGAAGAAGAAGATCGGCGCCCAGGCGTTGACGAAGCCCTGCGACTCGATCCCGATCAGCCCTGCGCCATGGCCGTGCTGGAAGACGATTGTGGCGAATCCGAACGCGGCCGCCACGCTGAGCAAGTCGAGCAGGACCGAGACCGCCGCCACGATCAGGCTCCGGAAGACGACCAGCAGCATCACGAACGCGCCGATCATGATGATCGCGACGGCATACGGCGCACGACCGGTCAGGACTGCGGTCAGGTCGTGATTCTGGGCCGCTGGTCCGCCGACGAGCGCGCTTGGGCTGGTGTGGGAGAGGTCTTGCCGGAGATCGGAGACGAGATTCATGGTTGACTGCGCGCCCGTTCCCTGACGCGGGGTGACGCGAACCACGACCCGATCACTCGCGCTTGGTGAAGTGACG
>DASQCG010000385.1:0-2338 GCA_035634825.1 Thermomicrobiales bacterium
CAGACGTCCACTTTCAGTACGACGTCATCCGCGAGGCCGAGACCCTCGGCGCCGATGCCTGGGGCTCGGACGTCTGCCATTACCTGGTCAACGGCTCGTCGGCCGGCAACCTGGCCTATTTCCTCGCCCATCTCGCATCCGGCGACCGGGTCATCATCGCCCGCGACCTGCACAAGTCGCTGATGACCGCGCTGATCCAGACCGGAGTGCAGCCGATCTACATCGCCCCGAAGCTGCATCCGGAGCTCGATTTCGGCATCGGCTACGATCCGGAGCAGGTCGAGCGGGCAATTCTGGCCAACCCGGACGCGAAGCTGGTCACGCTCGTCAGCCCGTCATACAGCGGCGTCGCATCCGACCTACGGGCAATCGCGGCGATCGCGCACCGTCACAACGTGCCGGTCTACGTGGATGAGGCGTGGGGACCGCATTTCCATTTCCACCCTGACCTCCCCGAATCGGCCATGGCCAGCGGGATCGACGGCGCAGTCGCCAGCACGCACAAAGTCCTGGCCGCCTTCACGCAGTCGGCTGTCCTGAACGCGCAGGGTCCGCGCGTCGATAATGCCCGGCTCAACACGACTGTCGGGATGTCCCAGACGACGAGCCCGGCCGCGTTCATCCTTGCCTCGATCGACGCGGCGCGGTCGCAGATGGCTCTCCGCGGCCGCCAGTTGCTCGACAACGCGCTCGATCTGGCCCACCAGGCAAGAGAGCGGTTGCGCGTCATCCCGGGGCTAACGGTCGTCGACGGCGAAACGTTGGGTGTGAGCCGATATGACCCGACCAAGTTCGTGCTCGATGTCGCGGGCATGGGCATCACCGGATTCGAGGCCGAGGACGCGCTGCGGACCCGCTTCTACATCAATCCGGAGGCAAGCGACCTCGTATCAGTGGTCAGCTTCGTAACGATTGGCGACACGCAAGCGTCGATCAACCGGCTGGTCACCGCATTTGAGACGCTCAGCCGGGAAAATCGCGGTCGACCGGCGATCGATCCTCACCTGCGCTCGTCGGGGTCGGTCATTCGTCCGGGGATTCAGGCGATGACCCCGCGCGATGCCTTCTTCGCCAATAACCGGGCGGTCCCGCTGCGGGAAGCAGCCGGCGAGATCAGTGCCGACCTCATCATCCCCTACCCGCCTGGCATCCCTATCATCGCACCGGGCGATGTGATCGAAGCGCACAAGCTCGATTACCTGGAGCATGGCGTCCGGGCCGGCTTCTATATCTCCGGCGCGGCAGACCAGACACTGGCAACGATCAGAATCGTTTCAGCCCATCCCTAGCCGAACGCCTTTTGGAGGCGGGTGCGGGCCTCGGCGATCGTATCCAGGCGCTTGGCGAAGCAGAACCGAGCCAAGAGCGGCGCGGTTGTGGCGTCCTGGTAAAAAGCCGAGGGTGGGACCGCCGCCACGCCGTGGTTGGAGACCAGCCAACGGCAGAACTCGACGTCAGACTGAAATCCGAGGTCGGAGATGTCGGCCATCAGGAAGTAGCTGCCATTGATCGGTAATGCCGGGATGCCCGCTTCAGTGAGCGCGTCACCCAGGGCCCGTCGCCGCTCGTCGTACTCGGCCGCGAGCTGAGGGTAGAAGTCGCGCTCCGCTGCCTGCTCGATCGCCTCGGCCATCGCCTCCTGGAACGGCGTCGCACTGGCGAAGGTCACGAACTGGTGGACGGAGCGGATCGCCGCATTGAGCGGAGCAGGGCCAATCGCGTAGCCGATCTTCCAGCCGGTCATGCTGAAGGTCTTGCCGGTCGAGTTGATCGTCAGCGTTCTCTCCCACATCCCGGGCAGGGTCGTGATCGGGATATGGCATGCGCCGTGATAGAGGATCCGGTCGTAGACCTCGTCGCTCAGCACCACAAGGTCGTGTTCCTGCGCCAGTTCGGCGATGAACTCGATCTCGTCGCGGGTGAAGACTTTTCCGGTCGGGTTGTGCGGCGTATTCAGGAGCAAGACTCGCGTCCGCTCAGTGATTCCCGCCCGCAGCTCGTCCCGATCGAATGACCAATCGGGCGGGTGAAGCCGGATCGGCCGGAATGTGCCGCCGGCCATCTTCGTCGAGGTTGGGTAGGAGTCGTAGAACGGCTCAAAGGCGACGAGTTCATCGCCCGGCCCGATGAATGCCTGAATCGCATCGAAGATGACTTCCGTCGCCCCGGACGCGACGGTGACGTGCGCGTCCGGATCAATGTCGAGATCAAATTGCGGCCCGAACTCGGCAGCGATCGCCTTGCGTAGCCGCGGATGCCCATGCGAAACGGCGTACTGGTTGAGGTCGGCGTCAATTGCCCGCTTGGCCGCCCCCTTGACGAAGTCCGGCCCGGCGAA
>DASQCG010000386.1:0-1843 GCA_035634825.1 Thermomicrobiales bacterium
GCTGCCCGGAGAGCAGCCATTCGACTACCCCTTCGTTTTCGCGCTCGTTGAAGGTGCAGGTGCTGTAGACAAGAACTCCGCCCGGCCGCACCAGCTCGATCGCGGCCGCCATGATCTCGCGTTGCCGATCGGCCGAGCCCGCCACCCGCGCCGGTGACCATTCCGACCTCGCCTCAGGATCCCGCCGGAACAGCCCCTCGCCCGAGCATGGCGCATCGACGATCACCCGGTCGAAGACCGGCCCAACGCCGCGCAGTTGCTCCGGCGTGGCATTTGTCAGAACTGCCGCCGCCGTTCCCCATCGCTCCAGATTCTCGCCGAGCGCCTTGATCCGGGCCGGGTGGATCTCGTTCGCGACCAACAACCCCTCGAACCCGATCGCCCCGGCCGCCTGCGTCGTCTTGCCGCCCGGCGCGGCGGCCAAATCGAGCACCGCATCGCCCGGCTGAATTCGTGCAGCCTCCACGACCACCATCGCCGTCGGCTCCTGCAGGTAGTAGAGCCCAGCCGCGTGATACGGATGAGATCCGGCCCGGACCGCGGGATCGACGTAGGCGCCGGTTGGGCACCATGGGATTGGCTCCAGCACCCACCCTGTCATCCTCCGCAATTGCTCGAGCGATGACTTCGCCGGGTTGACGCGCAGGCCGTAGGTCGCGGGGTGATCGTACGAGGCCAGGAATTCGGCAGCCTCGGTGCCGAGCTGGCGGGTGATGGCGTCAATGAAGTCGGAGGGAAGCTGAGGAGCGGTCATGCCGTCAGGATACGAAACCCGGATTGCTCGACTCACCGGGCAAGTAGAGATTGGTCGGTTTTTGCGCCTGCCGGGACTCATTGATTGTGCATGCGCACAGCATGAAGGTCAGAAAATCGGTGGATTCGACAAGTGCAGAGGAAAAGCGTGGCGCTTTGCAGTGCAGGTGTCGACAAATGTGCATGATCAGGCAAAATGTCCCACAATGCGCAGGCACGTCCGCGTGCTGATCCGGGAAATGAGGCTGGTCGAGCGGCGAATGCAAACAGAAAGATCTCTCCTCGATTGAGCCAGTGGTCTGAACAGCGATGACGATGCGCCCCATTGTCCGCGATTCGAACATGTTGTCGGGTCGGTGGCGGATCGACGGCACCGAGATTGCCATCGCCGCCATTCGTCAGGACTACGCCCAGGGAATGGAAGAACTCAAGCGGCAATATCGGTCCGCCCACCTTACCGACGAAGAGATTCAGGCCGCGCTCGCGTTCGAATTCCCTGCTGTTCGCGAGCCGGACGTCGAGATCCCCCTCTCCCCGCTGACCGTGCACTGCGAGTGCGGAGAGGACACCCCCAGGCCGCCGGCGCCGGGAGCCAGGTTCAGATGATTACCTGCGTCTGCGGACGTCGGTGGCGCGTATTGCTTCACGTCGAGCGCGATCGCGGACAATCATCCTGCGGCGGCTCGACCGGCGCCATCGACGCCACCTGAAAGGAGGGCCGGTTGGCCCCACGAAATATCGTCCGTGACCCGGAAATCATGTCTGGTCGGTGGCGCCTGGAAGGCACCCACGTGCCGATCGCAGATGTTCGTCGCCGCGCCCAGGCCGGACTGGGAAGTGATGAAATCAGACGGCTCTACGCCGCGATCGACCTCTCCCACGAGGAGATCGCCACGATCATGGCCTTCGTCTTCCCCGCCGTCCGTCAAGCCTCCGTTGACGTCAGGCACGGCACGGCGACGGTCCATTGCGAGTGCGGCGAGTCTACATCCGGCGAGTTCGGCAATGCGGGGGATAGCGAGACCGAGATCGAATGCCCGTGCGGTCGCAACTGGCGTATCAATGCCAGGCTAGAACGCGTGTCCGGTCC
>DASQCG010000387.1:0-2191 GCA_035634825.1 Thermomicrobiales bacterium
TACCGCTTCTTCGTCCGCGATCTCATCGCAGTGACCGTCTCGGTATCCCAGCCAATGATGTTCAGTGACGCCCACCTCTCCGAGGCTTGCGGCCATCTCGGCTCGCCGGATCGCCATACGCTCGACGTTCGGTCGAGGGTCGCCATCGGGAAAGCCTGCCTCGCCCGCAGTAGCGGTCACGCACACGACGCGGCGCCCGGCATCGACCGCTCGCGCCATCAATCCGGCCGACAGCCAGGCCTCGTCATCAGGGTGAGCCCAGACGCCGAGTATGGAGCCGAGATCTCCGATCGTGTCTGGAGCCATTGCGCTCATCACGCCGCCCGTCTCCCGTTCTCCCTCGGCCAAGTCATGATCTCGGCGCAGGACGAGGGTAGCGTGACGCCGTGCCGAATAACGGGCCAGCGGAGCGGCCGGATGCCGAAATCGGATACTCACGCGTCGACGTTCAACCAGACACGGCGCTACTGATCAAAGGCATGGAGGCAACCGCCGAATGGCTCGCCGTCCGTCAATTGCGGGCCTGGGAGCGGACGCACCTTGCGCTTCAGGCGGGTGAACGATTGCTCGATGTTGGTTGTGGGGTTGGCGACGTTGCCATCGCCCTGGCGACGGATGTGGCACCTTCCGGCTCGGTGATCGCCATCGATGCCAGCGAAGCGATGCTCGGAGTCGGACGTCAACGTGCGGCCGAAGCAGCCGTTTCCGTGGACTTCCGGATCGGCGATGCCGAGTCACTTTCCCTGCCCGACGGATCGGTTGATGCGTGCCGGTGCGAGCGGGCGTTGCAGTGGGTACCGAACGCCGATCAGGCATTGGCAGAAATGCTCCGCGTGCTTCGACCTGGAGGGCGTATCTCGATCATCGAGACCGACTGGCGGAGTCTCCTGTTCGACCTGCCGGATCGAGCAGCCGCAGACGCGCTGAGCCGAGCCATCTGGGCGTTGCGGGGCCCGGCCTTCGACCTGGGCGGTCGCATCCTCAACCTCGTTCGAGAGCTCGGACTGGAGGCGATAGAAGTCACCGGCGCCGCGCATGTCTGGACCCGGTGGAATCCCGATACCGAGATAGCGCCAGCTGGATTGTTTCCGATCCGCACGATCGTCGACCAGCTCGTCGAGCTGGGCTACCTCGATGCCGACGTGGCGGAACGTTTCGTCATCAACGTCGAGAACGCGGCCCGTCGTGATCGGCTGTGCGTCTCGTTGTCCATGTTCGCGGTGTCCGGTCATCGGCCGGGCTGAGCGAATTGCTCCGACAGCGCCGGTGTCAACTGCGTTCGTTGATGAGCTCGGTCATGGCTGAGCTTCCAGAGTGAGCGTTGTTGTCATCGACTTGCCGTCGCGGACATAGTCGATGCTCACTTTGTCACCCGGATTCATTCGCAACGTGGCAATGACCAAGTCGTCCGGTCCTGACGTCTTCTTGTGATTGATATGCGTAATCACGTCTCCGGTCTGCAGTCTGGCCTTGGTCGCTGGGCCGTTCGCGCTTACATCTTGCACGAATAGCCCAGCGTCAACCCCGAATTGATGGGCGGCGGACGCCGGAATCGGTACTGTCGACATTCCTAGTGTCCCGAGTTTGAAGCTGTTTGACGGTTCGCTTTCGCGAGGATTTCGTCGGCGGTCTTGGTCCAAGTGAACGGGTGGGCGCGGTCGTCGTTCCAGTTGTCGATGAAGGCGCGGATTTTGGTGTTCAGGTCGGTGACGCTGCCGAAGGTGCCGCGGCGGATGGCTTGGCGTTCGATGATGCCGAACCAGACCTCGACGAGGTTCATCCACGACGCCGACGTGGGCGTGAAGTGCACCTGCACGCGTGGGTTCGCCTCGAGCCAGGTGCGAACCTCGGCCCGCTTGTGGGTGGCGTAGTTGTCCATCACCAGGTGCAGCTCGCCGGTCGGGTAGGCCCGGGCCACATGTTTGAGGAAGGCGAGGAACTCCTGGTGCCGGTGCCGCTGCTTGCACACCCCGGTCACCTTCCCGGTCGCGATCTCCAGGGCGGCGAACAAGGTGGTGGTGCCGTGGCGGACATAGTCGTGGCTGCGCTGCTCGGCGTGCCCGGGCTGCATCGGCAGCACCTTCTGGGTCCGGTCCAGGGCTTGAATCTGAGATTTTTCATCCACCGACAGCACGATCGCGTTCTCCGGCGGAGACATGTAAAGCCCGATCACGTCGGTGATCTTCGCGAC
>DASQCG010000388.1:0-4922 GCA_035634825.1 Thermomicrobiales bacterium
GACCCGCTCGAGGACAACTTCTACCTGACCAGCGTGACCAAGTGCTTCCCGGGTCCCGGCGCCGGCGGTAAGGGCGACCGCATGCCCTCCCGCGCCGAGGTTCTACTCTGCACGCCGCATCTCGAGCGGGAGATCCAGCTCGTGCGGCCGGAGGTGGTCGTCACGCTTGGGAAGCTGGCCGGGAATGTGCTGGTCGGGCCGGGATCGCTGGCCGATCTGGTCGGCTCGGTACGGAGATCCAGTTACGCTGGCCACTCGTTTACGGCGATCCCGTTTCCGCATCCGTCGGGAGTCTCGCGGTGGTTGAATGGCGAGCCTGGCCGATCGTGCCTGGAGCGGGCGATCGAGCAGCTCGCCGCGGTCCGCGAGGCGCATCCACCCCGGCAGGCTATCCGCGTGTAGCGCTGGGCAATTGCATTCAGCGCCGGTGCGTGTCTAATCGAGGACGGGCTGTCGCGATGGGGATGTGTGCCGAACCGAAACGCGGGAGAACGACGTGTGTCCAATTACCGCACCCGGCTGATTCCAGACTTCATCGGCTGCGGTCTGCTCGCCGTCACGATCGGCCTGCTCTTCTGGAATCGCGCCACTTTCGATATCTGGATCGCGCGGCACGACAACCTGACCGCATACCTGCCCTGGTGGAGCTACCTCGGCCAGCGCCTCTCGGCCGGGCAGATCCCCGGCTGGAACCCGCACCAATTCAGTGGTATCCCCTTCCTGGCCGATCCCCAATCCGGGTGGATGCACCTGCCGGCGATGCTGGCCTTCACCCTGTTCGATCCGCTGACCGCGATGAAGGCGAAGCTGCTGATCGAGTTGCTGATCGCCGGGTACAGCACCTACGCGCTTGCCCGCCTCTACGGATACGCGCCGATCGCCGCGTTCACAGGCGCGGCGCTCTTCGTCTTCGGCCCCTTCTCGCTCTTCTCGACCTACTGCTGCACGGTCCGACTCCACATCGCGACCTGGATCCCGCTCGCCCTGCTCGGCCCGGAGATCGCGCTGCGCTCCCGGAGCTGGCCCGGTCGGCTGACCGGGATCGGGATCGGCGCCTTCGCCTACAGCCAGATGTTGGCCGGCTGGCTCGGGCAGGGGACGTACGACGCCGCCTTGATCATCGGCGCCTACTGCCTCTACCGCGCCCTGACGATCACCACGGTTGGGAGCCGTCTCCGTCGCATCGGCGCCGGCATGGGGATCGGTCTCGCAATCGGCCTGTTTGGGGCTGCGCTCGATGCCGCCGCGCTCCTGCCCCGGCTGGCCTTCAATGGAGAGACGCACCTCGGCGCCGGCAATTACGATCAGCTCACCAGCGGTTACTCCTACAACCCGTTCGGCCTCCGGGAGCTGGTCGCCGCACTCCTCAACGACGACTACCGCCACCGAGGCTTCACGATTCCCGCCGCCGGGATCCTGCTCGTCCTGTTGGCGGTCGCGCTGGTGCCGCGGGCGCACCCGGTGCCCTTCTTCGCCGGTATGACGTTGATCGTCTACTGGCTGACGCTTGACTGGGGCCCGCCGTACTGGCTGCTCTCGCTGTTACCCAGGTGGCAAGAGCTGCACAACCACTATCCGCAGCAGGCCGCGGCGGCGGTCATGATCGGACCAGCCATGCTCGCGGCCGCGGCGATCGACGCCCTGCCCCGGCTCCCGCGCCTCAGGCACCGCTGGGACCGCGTGCTGATCCCGGTCGCAATCATTGCCAGCGCGATGATCTGGGTCGCGTCCAATCAGGATTTCAACCGTCCGCTCCGCTACCCACTTTTCGCGCTGATCATCGCTGCATTGCTGATCCTCGCCGTCGGGACCGGTCGGCTGGGCCGCGCCGGGACAACGAGCGGCATGGTCGTGCTCGCGCTGCTCGTCTTCGTCGAGCCGATGGGGCTCGAGATCCTCGATGCCCGCACCGACGGCCGGATCGTCGCCGGCTGGTACGAGTTCTGGGATCCGGATCCGAACCTCGCCGCCGCGGCCAGAACCGCCGTCTCCCCGGACGATCCCTTCGGCGCCGGCGCCTTCCTGCAGCAGGAGATGGCCGCTGACGGACCCTTCCGCTACGTCGGCTACGGCGGCATCGGTTACCCGGGTGATCCGAACGGCAGGGTGACGTACATGGAGCGCCGAGCCGAGCCGCAGATCCAGGCGATCCTGGTCAACGGTCGCGCGATCTTCCTCGACCTGTACGACGCGCAGGGCTACAACCCGACCCAGCTCGACCGCTACGTCGAATACAACACGGCCATGAACGGGCATCCGATCGACTATCACCTGGCCGAACTACGCCCAAGTGGGATCGGCTCGCCACTACTCGACATGCTCAACGTCCGCTACATCCTGGTCGATGCTCGCCTGCCCGCTGATCGGGAGGATGTCGCGGCGATTACCCAGGGCGAGCGGCCGGTCTTCGAGAACAAATATGTCCGCGTCTACGAAAACCCGGCCGCCTTCCCGCACGCCTGGCTGGTGCATGACGTTCGCCACGTCTCGCGCGATCAGGCCGATGCCCTGCTGCGGGACCGGGCGGTTGACTTTACGAAGGTCGCGCTGGTCGAGGGCGATTCGCCGGGAGTCGCCCTGCCTGTTTCCAGCGCGGCAGATGCGGTAGTGGTGACCAGGTATCAACCGGAGCGAATCGAGATTGCCGTGACCGCGGCGGCAGACGGGCTGCTCGTGATTAGCGATACGTATGCCCAGGGCTGGCACGCCTCAATCGACGGCAAATCGGCCCCGGTCTATCCGACAAACCTCGCCCTGCGCGGCATCCCGATCACCCAGGGGACGCATTCCGTCGTCCTGACCTACACACCACCCTGGCTCCGCGCGGGATTGGTCATCTCCGTTGCCAGCCACCTCCTCCTGCTCGCTGCCCTTGCCTGGTGGCTGAGCGGTCGCCGCCGACGTCCCCTTCGCTGATCTCCTGCCGTCCAGGCAGCCAGGTTTGGGCATGGGTCGCAGAGTGGACGATTGGGCGGATTGACGATGGGCGCGAAGCAAGTATCATTCGTCCAACCGCAAGGAAAAAGTTGACCGTGCAAGATGTTCGGGGATCGAGTCGCCCCGGCGGATACGGGCTATCCCGCGTGCCCGCGCATTGCGTTGATCCGTGCTGTCAGGAAGGGGTGGCAGGCGCGAAATCGACCGTACCCAGGATGGCGCAGGGCGTCGTCCGCATTCCGTCCTTCCCGGCGATTGGCCAGCCGGGCGATTTCGGGAGACGCCTGCCGTCTCCGCTTATTGACGCAGCGAAAGGTCCACAGCAGTGCACTCCGGCAACCCCTTTTCCCGACCTCCCAGTTCCAGAGGGGCCGCGATTCGCGTTGCCCTCGCCCTGCTCTTGGCCGCCGCGGCCCTGGTCCCAGCGCTCCTTGCGGGCGGTGCGCCGATCGCCTCGGCGGACATCTCGGGCAACACCTACACCAGCCCCACCTACGGCGCGTCGGTCAGCTGGGACGACAACTGGTTCGTAGACCAAGAGGACTCGAACGCCTATTACGACATCGTCTCCCTCACCAATGGACTGACATACCTGAGTGTCTACTTCGAGCAGAACGACTACTCGTCGACTGACCAGGTCGTTGCGCTCCTGTCGGGAGAGTTGCGCTCCGAGTCGCATATCTCAAATGTCGAGATCATCACGGACGCCAACGGCGACTCAATCCGGGGCGGCGATGACAACCGCTCGTTTGCCGGTTTCTCGTACACCTATACCCGGGACGACGGCTCGGCCCAGGATCAGGGCGCCTACTTCGAGGCGCGTTCGATCAACGACGGCGAAGTGATGATGTCGCTCATCGCCGCCATGCCGATCGATTTCTTCTTTACCGAGTACCAACTGGCCGGCATCACTCTGCCGGACGCAACATCCGACAAGACCGGGCCAGAAATCATTGCCGGGGAGCCGGCTCCCGTCTTCGCCGACGGCGTCTGGCGCGTCGCCGTTGCCACGGCGGCCCATGGACCGGAGTTCAGCAGCATTGGGCTGGCCCCGAAGAAGGGCAAGGCCTGGTTCGTCACGATAGTCGACGTCACGAACTGGAGCGATCACGCCGACGTCTTTTCGGCCCGCGACGTCCGCCTCTCGCTTACCGGCGTCAAGAAACCGGCCAGGATCGCGCCCGCCTCGACGGTCGCCGTCGGCAAGCGACTTGAGCTGGCCGAGCTGAGCGAGGATGCGACGATCTCGATTGAGCCGGGCAAGACGAGCCGGATCGCGCTCGTCTACTCCGTCGCGGCCGACGCCACCGACCCGCACCTCACGCTGGGCGATGCGAAGCTGCCGATGGCCGATCAGCTCGAGCGCGAGATCAGCGGCGAGAGTCTGCCGGCGCAGGTGACCGCGCCGGAAACCGTGACCGGCACGCTCGTCTCCGCGTCCGACGGTCAGACCATGCGCGTGAAGGTTGCCGGCGAGACCGGCACCCAAAAGATCCGTCTGCTCGGCGTCGAGCCGCCGGCCAAGGGCGAGTGCCTGGCGAACGAGGCCGAACGGTTGCTGGACGCGAACGCCGGCGAACGGGTTCTCGTCGAGGAGGACGCGGCGATCACCGGCGGCAGCGGGACCGTGCGCTACGTCTGGCTGGTCAATGCCGACGGCACCCGGACGTTGCTGAACCAGAAGCTGATCGCCGACGGTCTGGTTCAGGCGGCGGCAGTTCCGGACGATGCCCGTTTCAGTCTCTGGTTGGTGACCACGGAGCGCACGGCTGAAGAGGGCCAGATTGGCCTCTGGGCCGGCTGCGAAACCCCGGAAGCAACGGCTACCACGGCAAAGCCGAGCGCATCGCCGACGCCCACCAGGGCCAAGCCCTCGGCCACGCCTTCGCCCAAGCCGAACGTTACGTCTGCACCGAAGGCGACATCCACGCCTGCGCCGAGGGCGATGAGCACGCCGCCATCCGGGACCGCGGTCAAGTGGATCG
>DASQCG010000389.1:0-3706 GCA_035634825.1 Thermomicrobiales bacterium
TGCATCCGCTGCGGCACCTGCGACGCCTTCCCGTGCATGTACGACGCGAAAGGTGATGCCGACATCTGCGGCGTTCGGCCCGCGCTTGCCTCAGGCAATGTCGAGTTGCAGACGAACACATATGTCCGGCGGTTGATCACAGACCAGCGCGGCAAGAAGATCATTGGCATCGAGACCGATCGCAATGGCGTCTTCGAGATGATTACCGCCGGTACGGTCGTCGTGGCTTGTGGCGCGGTCAATTCGGCCGCCCTGTTGCTCCGTTCGGCCAACGATGCGCACCCGCATGGCTTGGCGAACGCGTCGGATCAGGTGGGCCGCAACTACATGGTCCACAACAACGCGGTCCTGATCGCGATCGACCCAAGGCGGGCCAATCCGACCATCTTCCAAAAAAGCATGGCGATCAACGACTTCTACTTCTCCGGCCCGGATTACTCGTATCCGCTTGGCAATTTGCAGCCGGTCGGCAAGATCCAGACTCCCATGCTCAAGGGCAGCGTCCCGCGCGTCCCTAACGTCGTGCTGGGTCAAATCGCCGGCCATAGCACCGACTGGTGGGTCATGAGCGAGGATTTGCCGGACCCCGACAACCGCGTCACGCTCGGCGCGGATGGCGCGATTCGGGTCGACTGGACGCCGAACAACACGGTCACGCACCGCAAGTTCATCGACGTCTCGCGGGACGTCTTCCGAGAGGCCGGCTACAAGGTAATGATCGACCGCGTGATGGGGATCGAGACGAATTCGCACCAGGTCGGCACGCTGCGGTTTGGTGTTGATCCGGCGACATCGGTCCTCGATCCGTACTGCAAGGCGCACGACCTCGACAACCTGTACGTGATGGACGCCTCATTCTTTCCGTCGTCGACCGCGGTCAATCCGGCCCTGACGATCGGCGCACAGGCAGTTCGCATGGCCGACCACCTGATGGTGCGGCTTGGTGGATCGGCTCAGCATGTGCCGACTTCCGTACCGGCCGGCGCGTAGACCAACTGCGTACGAACACGTATGCTCAATGGCGGCCGGCACGATATCCGGCATCCGATTCAACACAGTCAGGCAAGCATCAAGTGGCAAGTGATAGTTCGATTCAACCGCGGCGTGTGCTGATCACCGGCGGTGCGGGCTTCCTGGGAATCAATCTGGTCCGATACCTCCTCGCGCGCGGCGTCGACGTGACCTCACTCGACATCGCGCCGTTTGATTATCCGGATGTGCGCGACAAGGTCCGGATCGTGAACGGCGACATCCGCGACAAATCAGCCGTTGAGCTGGCGCTCGCAGATGTCGACATGGTGGTCCACTGCGCGGCCGCGTTGCCGCTGTATACGCCGGAGGACATCTACACGACCGACGTCGTCGGGACCCGGGTGGTCATGACGACGGCACTCGAGCGGGGAGCCGCGCGCGTCGTCCATATCTCGTCGACGGCGGTCTACGGCATTCCGGACCATCATCCGCTTTGCGAGGACGACAAGCTGGATGGCGTCGGGCCGTACGGGCAGGCGAAGATCCAGGCCGAAATGGTCGCGCTCGAGCTGCGGGCGCAGGGGTTGGTCACGCCGATCATCCGCCCGAAGTCGTTCATCGGTCCGGAGCGGCTCGGTGTCTTTTCGCTCCTGTATGACTGGGCACTGGATGGCCGCGGCTTCCCGATGCTCGGTAGCGGCAAGAACCGGTACCAGCTCCTCGACGTCGAGGACCTCTGCGATGCAATCTGGCTTGGCCTGACGCTGCCCGACGCGGTGGTCAATGACACATACAATGTCGGCGCGGCCGAGTTTGGCACGATGGGGTCCGACTACCAGGCTGTCCTCGATGAGGCAGGTTTTGGCAAGACGGTCCGACCGGTTCCTGCTCTCCCGGCGGTCCTGGCGCTCCGGTTGCTGGAGAAGCTGGGCGTCTCCCCGCTCTATAAATGGGTCTACGAGACGGCGTCGAAAGACTCGTTCGTCTCGATCGACAAGGCGCGCCAGAAACTCGGTTGGCGACCGAAGTACTCCAACGTCGACGCCCTGCTGCGCAACTTTGCGTGGTACAAGGAACATCAGGCCGAGTTCGCCAATGCCAGCGGGGTCTCCCACCGGGTGCCGTGGAAACAGGGCGCGATCGGTATGATGAAGCGGTTCTTCTGACGGAGCGAGCAGTGGGCGACGCAGCGCCGGCCAAACCATATTCGGAACGCAACGCCGAGACGGTTCGCGCGCGCCGAATTGCCCTGCCGCCGCTGATCCGGGCCATGCGGCCACTGCAGTGGTCGAAGAACAGCCTCGTCTTCGCGGCGCTGCTGTTCGACAAGCGCGTTTTCCAGTGGGACGCGCTCTGGCACACGCTGGCGGCGGCGATGGTCTTCAGCGCGGTCAGCAGCGCGATCTATCTCGTCAACGACGTACGCGACGTGGAGCAGGATCGGCTGCATCCTAAAAAGCGATTCCGACCAATCGCGTCCGGGGAGGTTAGCCCCGGACAAGCGATGCGGGTTGCGGTAGCCCTGCTGACGGTCGGGCTGATCACGGCGGTCGCGGTGCGGCCGGAGTTCGCGATCGTGATCGTGGCCTATATCGCGCTGATGCTGGCCTACTCGTACGGCCTGAAGCGGATGGTCATTCTCGATGTCTTTGCGATCGCGGCCGGCTTCGTGCTGCGGGCGGTTGGCGGCGCGGTGGCGATCGACGTGCCTGCCTCGCCGTGGCTGTATGTCTGCACGGCGCTCGGAGCGCTGTTCATCGGTTTCGGCAAGCGGCGGAACGAGATCGTCACGCTGGAGGCGGCCGCGGGGCAGCATCGGGCAAACCTCGAGGATTACAACCTCCCGATGCTCGACCAGATCATCGCCATCGTTTCGGCGGCGATGCTGATTGCCTACTCGCTCTACACATTCGATGCCGCCAATGTCCCGTCGAGTCATGCGATGATGTTGACCATCCCGTATGTCGCGTACGGGTTGTTCCGCTATCTCTACCTGATCTACCGCCGGGGCGAGGGTGGAAGTCCGGAAGTGTTGCTGATCAAGGATCCCGGCCTGATCTCGTGCATCGTCGGCTGGGTCGCGACGTCGCTGATCATCCTGTATCTCTCGTGAGGTTTCTGAAAATTGGACGATTTGACCCGACCGCAACCGCCGCGCGCCGCTGATCCGGTTGCGCTGACCTACGCCTTCCACGTCTTCTCCCGGGAGACGATGATCCGCAAATTGGAGGGGCTGACCGATGCGGCCCAGCGCCGAGTCGCGCTGCCTTCCGGCGCGACAATGCTCGGCCTGTTCAAGCATTGCATCCACGTCGAGCGGTTGTGGATTGCATATGCCATGGGCGGCCTGGACGTGGATTTCCCGTGGACTGAGGAGGACGAGGAGGCCGACTGGAAGGTTGGGCCGGACGAGACCTTCGAGTCGCTGGTCGCGCTGGCCCGGGAAGAGGCAGCGCGTAGCGACGCGGTCGTACCCACGCTGAAATGGGACGAAATCGGCCAGAGCCCGCGCTGCGTCGAGGAGGGCCTGACCGTCGGCTGGATCCTGACGCACCTCAACTGGGAGATCGCCCGTCACCTCGGCCAGATGGACGTGATGCGTGAACTGGCGGATGGGGTGACCGGGGAGTGAGTTAATGGTTGAGGGTGAAGGGTTGAGGGAACGGAAAGGTAGCCGGTACGCTCCGTCCAAAACCCAAAACCCAAAACCCAAGAGGGATCTATGACTGAAACG
>DASQCG010000390.1:0-2293 GCA_035634825.1 Thermomicrobiales bacterium
CCTCGGCGCCGGCGAATCGATCGAGGTTGCGTTGCGTGAGGCTCAGGAGGAGATCGGGATCACGATCTTGCCCGCGAATGTCGCCTACGCCGGTTCGCGCCGAGCGGTGAACGAAGAACCAGGCGTCTGCGACCGCGAGCTTCAGCAGGTGTACTTCCACCGCCGGGACGAGCCGCTCGACACCTATCGGCCCAATCCTGCCGAGTTGGATGCCTTGGTGCGAGTCGCCATCATCGACGTTCTCCGGATATTCCGGGGAGAGCGCACGCATGCGCCGGTCGAGGTTCTGGATGCGACGACGCTGGAAACCGGGCATGCATCGGCGTCGCGCCAGGATCTGAGCCGATCCTTTGACCGCTACCTCTATCGCGTTGCGATCGCCGCTCGTCAATTCCTCGACGGTGAGGACTATTTCAGTGTTTGATTCGCGCTGATATCGGCCGAGAGCTGGCACAATCGGGGAGATCGCGATGCATATCCTGCAGATCGAGCATCCAGTTCCGAACTTTGACGGTTGGAAGCAGGCGTTCGACAGTGATCCAGTTGGCCGCGAGCAGGGTGGAGTGCGCCGTTATCGGGTGCTGCGGCCGGAGGATGACCCGAACTACGTCATCATCGAGCTTGAGTTCGATGATGCCGACACAGCAGACGCCTTCCTGGTGCGACTGCGCGAATTGTGGAGTCGGGTCGAAGGCACCGTCATGATGAATCCGCGCGCTCGTGTCGTCCAGGTGATCTCAACCACGGACTACTGATCCCAGCAGATCATCGGTCCTGCTCTTCGGCGGGAATAACAGGACTGTGCCAGGCGCTGGCCGGGATGGCGCCGATCTGGATGCGCAAGCCCAGCGCGTCGCCCTGGGACCAGATCGCGCGCAACTTGCCGGACTCGACCTGCCAAAACACCAACTCCTTCATCGTCACCGGCTTTCCCGTCGCCAGAATGTCGCCCAGCGGCCCGAGATGGGTCCCGCGCAGTGTCAACCGCACCGCGACCCAGTCGCCCTCAGCGATGAGTTGCTCGACCACGCATTCCAGATCGGGAAAGGCTGTCCGGTAGATCGACACGTTGTGCCGGACAGCGTCCGGTCCGGTTCCGATCCCCGAGATTGCGTACTCCGGGTGGACCAGCTCATCGGCAGCATCGAGGTTTCCGGCGTTCCAGACCTCGGCGATGAAGCGGCGGACAACCGCCTTATTGGACTCTGTTGACACCGGATGTTGCCCTCCGGTCGGATCGAGGTGTATGGGCGGGCGACTATTCGCCGATCTCGTTCTGTCCCCGGCGTGGCGCGTTGCCACCGCCCGGGCCGGTGAAGATACCGTCCTGCTCCGGCTTGACCCGCTTGATCCGCCGGGCCGGCGCGAATGATTGCGAATACGGCACCACCGCGAGTCCCATCCCGTTCGCGTAGTTGGCGACCGTGGACCAGAGCTCCCAGGCGCTATACCGGCGATAGGCGCCCTTCGGCGTCCCGTCGCCGTAGAAGCCTGTGGCATCGCCGGGGAAGACGTTGGGATCGTGGACGAGGTAGCTGTAGCCGTCGTCGCTCAGCCCCACGATCAGCATCGCGTGACCCTTGGCGAAGCTGTCGTACCGGCCTTGCCAACCGGAGTTCTGCGCCCAGGCCACCATGTAGTCGCCGGCCGCCGAAAAATCGCCCATCCAGGTCGCAATCACGATCGGATGGCCCTTGCGCAGCGCGCCGGCCATCTGCTCCTGCGACCAGGTCGGGTACCAGGGCACACCGTAGACGTCGAGCAGCCACGCCCACTGGTCGATGTCGGTCGGGCCGTCGATGCCGAGCGTGGCCCGTACGTTGTATGGCGAGGGAGCAGACGCGCCGCTGTAATTGATGGCCATCGCCACCGTGGTCGGGCCGCAGTTGACAGCCTCGTTGGCCCCGCTCCCGCCCTGGTGCATGTAGGGTGCCTTGATCGTGATACCGGTAGACGCGGCAGCGTTGGAGCGTCCGAAGGCGAGCGAGGTGGCGCCGGCCGCTGCCACAGACAGCAATCGACGGCGCGTGAATTGGTGTGCGCCGGTTTCCAACACCGTGGAACCTCCAGGCAGATGCATAGGTTTCCGCAGATTCAGTCTCTCACAACGCGCGAGAAATCTGAATCCCCGGTCGGTCTACGGGGCGCGGGGAAGATGGGTGTGCGTCAGTATGACCTATTGGGGAGAAACGGTTCCAGCGAGCCAACGGCCGATCCGCATCCCGACCACCACCGCGGGCATGTTCGTGTTGGCGCGGGGGACCTTCGGCATGATCGAGCAATCGGCTACGTA